>DBCZ01000013.1:12951-18026 GCA_002293315.1 Ruminococcaceae bacterium UBA945 | reverse complement strand
AAATTAACAAAATACAAAACCAGGTTAGATGGTGATTCAAATTGTGATTGCTGAAAGCGAAGCTAAAGACATGTATAATTGCTATGTTTTTTACCTTTAGTAATATTTCATATTTAACAGTTTCCGGATTATCAATAATGTGCTTACTCTGTAAATAAGTCTGCCTTATAAGGACTAGGGTCACGAATAATACGAAGACGCCGAAATACNNCCCTTATAAAGACTAGGGTCACAAATAATACGAAGACACCTAAATAGCCGCTCTCACAAAAAAATTGCAAATAAGTATTATGAATGATAGAAGCGTTTCCAAAACCAATTCCCAATATCATATTTTCCTTAAAAAATTGCCACACTTGAGCCCACAGTTGGAATCTAATACCCAGAGAACCTGTGGCATTGATAGTTGAAAGATAAGCATACAAAAAATACGAAAAAACATCACCTATGTATCTTTGTACAAATGTCAAAAAAAACAAGAAAAACATAAATAACAATAGAAGTATCTTTATTTTTTTAAAAAGAANNCATCTTTGAACAAATATTAAAAAAATAAAGAAAAATGCAAAAACAAATAGAAGTGTTTTTATTTTTTTAAAAAGATTAATTCGCCGGGAAAAAATTATATACATCAATGCAACTGGGTAGGCTAGCCAAGCAGCGCGCGTTTTTGCAAAAAATAACGCGGTTATTGACATCAACCAGAACATAGCGTAAAAAAAGACGCTTGTATTTTTTATAAAAACTATTTTTTCATGGCATAATCGTTTTCTATAAAATAAAAGCAAGGTTATTATTGATAATGCAAAACTAGATACTATGGCATATTCGTTTGGATAAGAACCAGGGGACATTCTCCTTACTCCTGACATTTCTCTTGTCGCCGCTATGGTATATTGTGCTATGAATTCACCGGAAATCCATCCATTCGCTTGACCAATCATAAACATAAAACCAACAATCATTGTTATAAAATAACCCTTTAAGTATAACAAGACAAGTTTAAACTTTTCATCCACGTCCGTGCTGTTTATTGAAGATAAAAATATTGTTGAGATGAAAAGTGAATATAACAGCCCTAATCGCACGAATGGATTAAATGCTAGATTTTTAGCATCGCTATGCACAAAAAAGAGCGCATAAGAANNCATTAGAAAATATATAAATAGGGGCAAGGTTTCTATTATATAATCAAGTTGAAAATTTTTTTTGGGTTGGGGAATAAAATACAAAATAATTACTGGGAGAAGTGCATAATAAAACCTAAAGGCATTACTTATTTCCACCGGAAACGGGATAAGATTACCTAATATTCCTAAAAAAACAAAGCCTTTTGCTAATAAAAGTGTCGGCTTATGGAATGCTTGTAATATCCCCATAACATCAAGCAACTTTCACACGTTATCTTGTGGATCGTAGATGAAGTCAATCTGTCTGCCGTTGACGCCGATACACGTAACATCCAGCCACTCCACTTCCGGCCAAAGAACCAAAGGATCGTCTCCGGCGAGGACATCCGTCCGGTTCGGATAACTGAAGGGTACACGCTGAATCAAGTTTTTTGTCTTTAACAAGCGTGTTCTCAACCTATATGATTGCATCATCATCAATTGCCTCATCATCTTCAAATTCGTACACAGATCTTTGACTGACTTATTAGCATAAAGACTTTAACGTCATGGGCCGTTCCTCTGCGAGCAGTATTTTAAATTTCCTGCTGCTACCTCTTGCTTTTAAAATATTCAGGCGACGCAATCTCGCAATTGTGGAAAATGTCGCTTAATCGTTTCATTTCTTTGTAGTGGTTTATTATAATCAGCCCATTTTTTATACCATCAAGCTACTTAACAAATGATGATGGTGACAGGTGTATTTCTAATTTCCGAGTAGCCTTAACTCATCTTGCGAAATCTGTTATTTTTCATTATATTTTTAGCGTTTTTTATTACTGAATAAACAAGTAATCCGATATTGTGAAATATCTTCGATCTCATCATCTGCAGAGTAAAACAAAAAATGATATTTTGTATTTTTAATTTTAGAGCACAACCTCTCATTTCATCAATCAAACCTCGTGTTACAAGAATATAAAGCTCTTCCAATTTGGGCTGATCTTGGATCGAAACCCAAGAATATGCTCTAGCCAAACGCATAAAAGCGGCCTGTAACGGTAAGCTCGTAGGGAATCCCCTTTTTTTCAGATAACCGCATAAAGATAGGTAGGCATGTGTCTCGTCGATTTCATGTTTAATGCTTTTTGGATTAGTTATATTGTCACTGCGCACCAAATAATAATAAAGTTTGTCTTCAATCGCTTCAATCGTTCCACATTTTTCAAAAACATAAGGCATCATCAAGAGATCTTGGCTGAATCTACCTTTTTCGAACTTTAAACCGGAGAAGAGTTCTTTCTTGTATAATTTGTTCCAAGAACAAATAAAATAAGGTAAACCCATTCTTTCTCGGCAAAAAATATCGAATACCTGTTTTGAGGTATATTTCTTGTTTCCTGGAAGATCGAATTGAGGCATGATCTCACCGGATTCATTAATACTTACATAACGGCATATCACAATATCTGCATCGTTTTTATCTAAAGCCGAAAGAAGGGTTTCATACATAGTCGGTGCAATGTAATCATCGTTGTCGACAAAACCGATATACGCACCGGCAGCAATAGCGAGACCGGAATTTCGCGCTTCGGACAAACCCGCGTTGGGCTGATGTATTACTTTCACACGCTCATTAGCCTTCGCATAGCCGTCGCAAATCTCTGCGCAACGATCCGGTGAGCCATCATCAACAAGGATAATTTCAAGATTTGTATACGTCTGCGCCAAAATGCTGTCAACGCATTTTTTAATATACTTCTCCACCTTGTAAATGGGCACAATAACAGAAATTATAGGATCGCTTTTTACGTTGTCTTTATTTGGCATATTCTAACTCGTGAGGATTTAGGGGTCATAGAACCACAGCCTTTTGACATATTTATATACAAAATAGTTTAATTTCTCTTTGCAATTTCACGATAGAGTACATCATATTGCGCAGCCATTTTTTCTATAGAAAACCTTTCATGCACCTCTTTGTAAGCATTTGAGACGATTCCATCTGAAAGTGACTTGTTGTGTAATAGGCGCAAAATCTTTTCTACAAATTGCTCGACATTGCCGCTTTCACATAAGAGACCGCTATATTCGTCCGTAACTACGTAGGAAATCCCACTCACGTCAGACGCGACGCTCGGAACACAACAAGCCATATACTCCGCTAAAACCAATCCGAATCCTTCCCATTTTGATGTGAGTACCCCCACGTCAAAACACTTAATATATAATTCAGGCCGATCCACCCATCCTGTGATTAAAACCTGCTCACGCAAATCTTCAGACGTAGCAATTTTTTCTTCTATGTATTCTCGTAGTTCACCATCGCCAACTAAAACGAAGTAAGTGTTCTCGATATGTTTTCTTAAAGCACACGCAATANNGAGAAGTGGGTTTTTGGCTTCTGTTAATCTACCGACCATACCGATAATAATCTTGCCTTTCGGGAGTCCCAAACGATTCTTTAAAATCGCTACGTTTTCTTTGGTTTCATACTTTGAAATTTCGATTCCATTATCAATTGTAAGAAGCTTATCCTGCTTAATACCTCTTTCAACTGCAACTTTCAGCTCATTTTGTGATATGCACGTGATTTTTGTAGTTATATGTGAAAGAATTCGTTCCACGCAAGCATAAAAACCTCTTTTTTTATCGGAAACAGACATGATAAAAGACCAACCGTGCGGTGTATAGACACTCGGAATTCGCCGCAACCAAGCAGCTGGTCTACCAACTGCTCCAGCTTTAGTGGAATGCAAATGTACAATATCAGGCTTTTGAGTCTTGATTATTTTCAACAGCTTCAAAAAAGAACACGCATCTTTTATAAAGGAAATTTCTCTGCACATATCAAGTTCGATATATTCGACGCCTTGCGCGATAGCTTTTTCTCGAAGCATTGATGTCTTGGGACATACCGCAACGTTGACATATCCCTTTGCTTTGAGTTTAGGCATAAGCATGTTCACGAATTCTACGCTACCCCCTACATCTCCCTGCAGTACATGCAAAATTTTCATCAGAATTCAATATACTCTAGCATGCGACATCACTTCTCAAACGACACAATTTGAACATAGCTATACTTGTTGAATACATACAAGTACTTGAAAAAAAAGTTATCTAATTTTGTGAAAAAATCTTTCATTTTCCTGTTTTTTCTAAAAACATAGCCGCCTAGCATTCTCCAAAACAACATCTCTGGATAGGTAACATCGACTGATCCAAATTGCTGCCGTATTAGCTGGATTTCTCTTTTTGAGAATGGAATTTCAACACCATCTCCATATCTTGGAATGCCCAATCTTCCAACTAGAGTCGCTCTACAAAACATCAAAATTTTATTCGCGGAACTATTCTCCCAAAAGACCCCTTTTCCCCTGTATTCAAGACTTTGGACATCTTTGGAACAAATTGATTGAAGGGCTCGATATGATGCAAAATATATCTCCCAACGACATAATCGAATGTATTTTCCAACTCATCGATTTGCATGGCATCCAATTTGACAACGTTCAGTGCGACATTGTTGAAATCCATCATTTTCTGTGTGCATAAAACGCCGTTGTCCGTATTATCAATTGCGGTAACTATGGCCCCTTTTTTCGCAAGATAAATAGACATATCTCCTCTGCCGCATCCAATTTCCAACACTTTTTTCCCACTTAAATCAGAGCATGAAAAATCTAAAAATTTGTATTTATCCTCGTTTCCGCTTATCTCATATGGCGTAAAAGAATCATAAACTTTATCCCAATGTGCCGCCGCAACATCCATCTTATTCTTCACCTCAATACGCCCCATCTGCCTTAATCAAAATCTGCACCGTGCGGAAGATAATCACGATGTCCAGCCACAGCGACCAGTTGTGGATGTAATAAAGGTCCAGATTTCTGCTTTGCTCATAGTCCAAAATATCGTTGCGGCCGTTGACCTGCCATATTCCGCTCAATCCCGGTTTTACGC
>DBCZ01000013.1:12457-12766 GCA_002293315.1 Ruminococcaceae bacterium UBA945 | reverse complement strand
CAATTGCTTTTCCGCATCCGGGATCATGGTTCTAAATTTGTACATCGTAAAATGCGTCAAGTCTTTCCCCGTGCGAGTTTGTTTAAAAAACACCGCCCCGCCGTCGCCCCTCTTGACCTGCCAAGCTGCGTACAAAAAGAAGGGGGAGAAGAGCACCAGCGCAACGAGTGCGCCGCAGTAGTCCATGACGCTCTTTAGCGCGCGGTTCATGGGGTTCAGCAGGCCCTGAGAAGCGGAGATGAGGGGGAGGCCGTCGATGTCGCGCATGGTGGCGGAGAACGTCGTCAGCATGTACATGTCCGGGATGTA
>DBCZ01000013.1:12166-12302 GCA_002293315.1 Ruminococcaceae bacterium UBA945 | reverse complement strand
ACCTCGCAACCCATGAAAGGGTGTTTGGCCACCTTCTGGGCGTAGATTTCACCCGTCTTGCCTGCGCCGACGACCAGAACGTACTTCCTCAAGAAACCGATCCTGACCGCAGCCCGTCGGAAAAAATAACGTCCCA
>DBCZ01000013.1:11758-12111 GCA_002293315.1 Ruminococcaceae bacterium UBA945 | reverse complement strand
GCCGTGACCGAAGCTTTCAGAACCTCGCGCATCTCGTCCCAGAACATCCAGACCCGGAACGAATAGAGCGCGTTAAAGCAGAAGCAGACCAGAAACACGCCGCAGAAAAAAATCTCCCGCTGCTGTCCCAAATACGCTCTTGGGAAGAGGAGGGAACCTGTGAGGCGCAGACACAGCCAAAAAATTGCCGCGTCCAGACAGATCTGAACAGCACCAAGCGTCAGGCGTTTGGCAAAATCGAAAGAATCGGCGAAGGAAAGGTGTATGGTGGCGTCGGGGGATTTGTTTTTCACGATTCTTCTCCCATCCTTTATTCTGATCTACTCTTCCGGCAGCGGTCTTTTCATTGCCAC
>DBCZ01000013.1:11152-11692 GCA_002293315.1 Ruminococcaceae bacterium UBA945 | reverse complement strand
TTCCGCCGCTTCTTTTTCCGCTTTTCCCGTCTTTGCCAGGCTCGAAAGCGAGCCGAGCGGAAGGATCTTGTATTCATACTGCTGTGTCGCCGTATCCGCTTGCTCCATCGCGCAAGCGGCGGCTGCAATCAGCGAAATGGTCATGATTGAAAAGGCAAGTACAAACGAGATTTTTCTCATGAATTACATCACCTTCTGCAAATAATCCGTCAAACCCTGAATGCGCTGTTCGGGTGCTTCATGGGACTCGAACGCGCAGTACTCCTCCAGAAGGTTCTTTACATTTTTTCTCAGTTCGATCGGCCTCAACTGCGACAGCAGATGGTCGGGGTTTTGCCAGTCTCCCGGCTCGCGCCCCGCGTCGATCCGCCAGGTCGAAAGCAGCGAGATGTCCTGTTCCCACACATGACCGCTGGGGTTCCCGAAGAGGCTTCCGAACCATCGCTCGGCAGGGAGTTCCAGACTGACGCCGGCGTCCGTGAAGTCTTTTCCCGGCGTGAGGTTGTCCGTGCGGGACATCCAGAATCCGACGGAAACGTC
>DBCZ01000013.1:0-11146 GCA_002293315.1 Ruminococcaceae bacterium UBA945 | reverse complement strand
CGACCGTAGCTCAGTTCCGCATCCAGCCCAAGGGCCGTAAAGTTGTACCCAGCCTGCACCCATGCCCCCATCAACCAGGGGTCCGCTTGCGCGTTGTCGCGCCATCTGTAGGTGTAGTCGATCTGGCCCTCCGCCATGCCCGCAAAGGAGAGGGGATCCCGATTCCGCGCGGCGGCGATCCGCCCGCCCAGCCACCAGCGGCCGTTTTTCGAATAAACCCGCTGCCAGCCGTTGACGCCGAAGTACTCCGCGTCCAACCAGCCCGCCTCGCCCAGCGACCAAAGCGCCTTAGGCGCGCCCTCCGTCCCGATCTCCGTTCGGTGCAAATAGCTGAGCAACGCGCGCTGGAGGCGGATCCTGTCGTTCATCCAGGGTTCCCAGCTGATGTCGACGTCGTTCCATAGCGGAAAACGCACGTCCGCGAGCGCGGCCCACCCGTTTGAGAAACGGCCCTTATAAAGGAGGTCGATGCTCCAGCGGTTCTGATAATCGTCATCCAAGGTGCGATCAATGCGGGGCTCGTAGACGGCCATGGCCTTGAACTCATGACGAGCCCGGTCCTGCAAGGAACGTTCGCTGCGGAACGATAAAGCCCCTTGTTCTCCGAGGGCCTCGAAGAAATTTTTCTCCGCCCAGGTAAATCGCGTCGCCTGCCACAGGTCTTCGTCCGTCAGATCGCGCGCGCGAACCCCGAAGAGGACATCGCCGGGGAACTCGGCGCAGATGACCGGGACGCCCCGAACGCGCGGAAGCAAGAACACGGCGTCCGCATGGGGGGACACTGCCGCGACGACGACCAGCACGCGCGTCATGGCCTCCGCGTGGGAGGAGTGGCCGTAGTTCTCGTAGGCCACGTAAATGCTCTTCTCGCCCAACGCCACTTCGACATCGCGAACCCGAACGTGTTCCGCGAGGGCGCCCGTGATCGCGTCGCTCAATTTCTGTGGGGCGATGTCATCCCACTCCGCGGTGCGCAGGCCCCCCGGCGCGTCGTAAACCCTTTTTGAATATGACTATGAAAAGGTTATTCCCGTTTTCGCTGAGAACAACAAGCTCATCGAGATAAATTCTCACTCATTCGACGTGCGCCCGCAGAATATTCCGAATTGCAGGAAAATAGCGGAAATCTGCAAGAAAATCGGCGCGCCGATAGTCGTCAGTTCAGACGCGCACAGTGAGGCCGAGGTGGCGCGCTTCGGAAACGCGCTGAAGCTCTTGGAGGAAATAGATTTCCCAGAGGAGCTGATTCTGAACGCCTCGCGCGAACGCCTTGACGCATACCTGGAGAAGCACACCAAGGTTTTCTCAAGAGAAAGATATTGATTCGGAGGATTTATGAATCCAAAGGAAATGGTTGGTTTAATCGCCGCCACAGGCTGTGATGTGAGAACAGACGCGCCGATGAAAGCGCTGACGAGCTTCAAAATAGGCGGGCCGGCAGATTTACTTATAATACCCCGCACGCTCGAGCAGCTGAAGGGAGCATTGGCGATTCTTAACGAAAATGAGACGAATACATTCATTCTGGGCAACGGCTC
The DNA here is from genome assembly GCA_002293315.1 of Ruminococcaceae bacterium UBA945. Lineage (GTDB taxonomy): Bacteria > Bacillota > Clostridia > Oscillospirales > Acutalibacteraceae > Scatolibacter. The sequence continues at coordinate 9,608 of DBCZ01000013.1, read as the reverse complement.
AAATTTACTTGTATCCGATAAAGGCATCAGAGGTGCCGTGCTGAAGCTGGGCGGCGAGTTTGAGGAAATCAAGATAGCCGAGGAAAACGGCAGAAGGTTGATTTATGCCGGTGCCGCCGCATTGCTTGCAAATGTGTGCAGGTTCGCGAGGGATCATTCGCTTTCAGGGCTGGAGTTCGCCTACGGAATCCCTGGCACGGTCGGCGGGGCAGTTTATATGAACGCCGGCGCCTATGACGGTGAAATCAACGATGTCATCGTGCGCGCCGAGCATATTTCGAGAGTCGGTATTGTAGGCGGCTATAATAAAGGTGAGCTGAAATTGTCTTATCGGCACAGTGCTTACACAGATAGCGGTAAAATCATCACCGGCGCATATTTTGAGCTCAAACCCTCGGGTAAAGATGAAATCACCGCAAAGATGGAGGAACTCATGCAGAAAAGGTTGAGCAAGCAGCCGTATACGCAGGCAAGCGCCGGCAGCACCTTCAAGCGGCCGGAGGGCGCTTTTGCCGCCGCGCTGATTGAAGAAAGCGGGCTCAAGGGCAAGAAAATCCGCACAGCGCAGGTGAGCGTCAAGCACGCGGGCTTCATAATTAACACTGATGCAAATAACGGAAGCAGTGCGGATGTAGTTGAGCTTATCAATTATGTTAAGGCAGAGGTTAAAGCCAAAAAGAATGTTGACCTCAAATGTGAAATTGCGCTTATCGGAGAGGGGTTTGAGGAATAAACGATGCGATTTTGGGAGAAAACATGGAATTTGTAATTGTAACGGGAATGAGCGGCGCGGGGAAAACACGGGCTATGCATGCGATGGAGGACATTGGCTTTTTCTGTGTGGATAATCTGCCGCCGAAGCTGATACCAATTTTTTATGACCTCCTGCTTCAGTCTGGAGAGGTGGAGGGCAGGGTTGCCGTAGTTACAGACGCCAGAGGCGGCGAGATGTTCAAATCCTTCTTCACGGCGACGGAAACTCTGGAGAAGGAAAACTGTTCATACAAGATTTTATTTCTTGATTCAAAGGATTCGGTGCTTGTCAACCGCTATAAAGAAAGCCGCAGGCGTCACCCGCTTGTTACAGAGATGAACGCCTCACTGGAGGACGCCGTCAGGCATGAAAGGGAGATGCTGCGCCCGGTGAAATCGCGCGCGGATTACGTTATAGACACCTCGCAGGTATCGCCCGCACAGCTCAAAAACAGGATTTCAAAGCTGTTTCTCACCAATTCGCAGGACTCAATGAAGGTGCATTGCATGAGCTTCGGCTTCAAGCACGGCATTCCGCTGGAAGCGGATTTGGTCTTTGATGTGCGCTGCCTGCCTAACCCGTTTTATGATGCCGAGCTTCGCCCGCTTTCCGGGCTTGATAAGCCGGTTTATGATTTCGTCATGGAGAAAGAGGAGACAAAAGGCTTTGTGAAGCGCTTTGTGGATATGATAGACTACCTCATTCCGCTGTATAATCAGGAGGGCAAAAGCCAGCTCATGATAACAGTGGGCTGCACAGGCGGCCAGCACCGTTCTGTGGCGCTGGCGGAATATATGAACGAGCATCTTTTGAAAGAGGGAATCAGCTCGTCCGTCACGCATCGAGATATGCATAAATAAGCATCAAAGGCATTTTACTTTACAGCCAAGATTTCGCATAGATATTCGCCGGAGGGTATATGTCATTCTCTTCAGATGTAAAAAATGAGCTTTGCAGAATAGAAGCCAAAAGGCTTAGTGATCTCAAGGCAGAGTGCTACGGCGCATGGCTTTTCTCAAAGTGCTATAGTGTGCGAGAAGGCTCATACATAAACGAAAACGCCGAGGTCATAAGAAAGATGGCAGAGCTTGCGGCGGTCACGGCGGTGGTTTCGGCGGAGATCAGCTACACGATGAGCCGCCGCAGGAAGCCCGCCTACAGGATAAGCATACCGGAAGAAAGTGGCAGGAAAGCGCTTCTTGACTATTTCGGCAACGACGGCACTGAGATAAGCCTGCGCATAAACCGCGCGAATTTGGAAGACGAAGGCAGCTATGCGGCTTTTCTGCGTGGCGCTTTTCTCACAAGCGGAACGATAACAGACCCAAACAAGGAGTATCACTTTGAGTTTGCCACCCCGCGTAAAAAGCTCGCTGAAGGCTTGCTGTCGCTGCTTTCGGAGATTGAGGAAATAGAGCTTAACCCATTGATAGCTTCTCGCAAGGGGAACTTCGTAATCTATCTCAAAGACAGCGCGCAGATTGAGGATATTCTCACGTATATGGGCGCGGCGGGCAGCTCAATGGAGCTTATGCAAATCAAGATGTATAAGGAAACCATCAATAATATAAACCGCAAGGCAAATTTTGAGACGGCAAACATGGATAAAACCTATTCGGCCTCGGCAAGGCAAATCGCCGCCATCGCGAGGATAAGTGACAGCTCGGGGCTTCAAAGCTTGCCGGAGGAGCTCAGAGAGGCGGCGGTTCTGCGCCTTGAAAACCCAGAGATGACGCTCAAGGAGCTTTCGGAAAAGCTGCACATCAGCCGCAGCGGCGCAAATCACAGGCTGATGAAATTATGTGAAATCGGCGAGGAAATCGCAAAGAGGGAATAAAAGGAATGCCTGAAAACAAGGAAACACGGCAAAAGGAGCCGAATAAGATAATCGTATGGCTGGCGGCACTGCTTGTAATCGCCGCTATCGCGGGAATGGTCTGGCTGATTTTGAGCCTTCTCCTGCCACCGACAGGTGAAATCACGCCGGAGGATATAGGCGGCTTTCGAGTAGTGGCGGCAGACGGCAGCGAAATGAAGTTTGCCGAAAGCAGAATCTATCTGAAAAACGGAGATGTGCTGGAGGAGGGCGAGAAGCTTGTTCCCGCCGAGGTTCAGAGTGAAGTGGATTTCCCTCTTCTGAGCGATGAATTCTTTATCGCCTTTGACGGCAAGGCCGAGCCGAACCAAACCTTTGAGGTATACTCCGAAACATCAGGCTATGAAGAATGCATATCCAAGCCGAGCTTCCTCGTGCCGGAGGACGACGGCAAATATCTCGTGAGGCTCACCGCAACATGGGAAAAGGGCGAAAACAGGCAAGTCAATGAGTATATATTCGGAATCACCGTAGAGGCTCACGAGCATTAAGAGGGAAATATGGCGTTTACACATCTGCACGTTCACACGGAATACAGCTTGCTTGACGGTGCATGCCGCATCGAGCCGCTTCTTGATGCCGTAAAGGAAAGCGGGCAGAAATCAATCGCCATTACTGACCACGGCGTGATGTATGGCGTCGTGGATTTTTATAAGGCGGCAAAAAAACGCGGAATTAAGGCGATAATAGGCTGCGAGATATATCTGGCGAAAAGGACGCGCCATGACAAGGTGCATGAGCTAGACCACGAGAACCGCCATCTTGTCCTGCTGTGCGAGAATCAGCAGGGCTATCAGAATCTCATCAAAATTGTTTCGCAGGCATGGGTTGAGGGGTTTTATAACAGACCGCGCGCAGATTTTGAGCTGCTGGAGAAATACCACGAGGGCATTATCTGCCTGTCAGCCTGCCTTGCAGGCGAAATTCCCCGCGCGCTCGCCGCGAATGACTATGACGGCGCGAAGGCGGCGGCGCTACGTTACGAGCAGATTTTCGGCAAGGGGAATTTCTTCCTTGAGCTGCAGGACCACGGCCTGCGTGAACAACACCGCGTGAACCCGGATATAATCAGGATTTCCAAGGAAACGGGCATTCCGCTCGTCGTCACGAATGACAGCCACTACATCAAAAAAGAAGACACGAAGATGCATCATGTCCTTGTGTGCATTCAAACGAACAAGACGATTGAGGATGAAAACATTCTTGAATTCGGCTCTGATGAATTCTATGTAAAAAGCGAAGAGGAAATGCGCGCGCTTTTCCCCGAATATCCCGAGGCAGCGGATAATACCGCGAAAATCGCCGAAAGATGCAATGTAGAATTTGAGTTCGGCAATACCAAGCTGCCCGCGTTTCACACGCCTGACGGCAGCGATAACCATGATTTCTTCATGCGCCTGTGCAATGAGGGGCTCAAACGCCACTACGGCGAAAACCCGCCGCAGGATAAGCTTGACAGGCTGAAATATGAGACAGATATTATCACAAGTATGGGGTATGTCAATTATTTCCTCATAGTTTATGATTTCATCAGATACGCCAAGAGCAAGAATATACCCGTCGGCCCGGGCAGAGGCTCGGGCGTGGGCAGTATAGCCGCTTTTTGCCTTGGCATAACGGGCGTTGAGCCGACGAAGTATGACCTCATTTTCGAGAGATTCCTGAATCCGGAGCGAATAACGATGCCGGATTTTGATATAGACTTCAGCGATGAGCGCCGCCAGGAGGTGCTTGACTACGTCATCGAGAAATACGGCGCAGAGCATGTCGTACAGATAGCCACGTTCGGCACGATGGCAGCGCGGGGCGCATTGCGCGACGTCGGCAGGGCGATGGCGATTCCATATGCAAAGGTGGACGTCATCGCGAAGCTTGTGCCGATGGAGCTTAATATGACGCTTGAAAAAGCGCTGAAAACCAATGAATTCTCCGATGTGTATAACAGAGACGAGCAGGCGAGAGAGCTGATTGACATGGCGATGAAGCTTGAGGGCATGCCGCGTCACAGCTCAACCCACGCGGCGGGGGTCGTGATAACCGATAAGCCCGTCGTGGAATATGTCCCGCTTTCGAGGAATGACGAATCAATCGTCACACAGTTCCCGATGACGACGATTGAAGAGCTGGGGCTGCTCAAAATGGACTTCCTCGGCTTGCGCAACCTCTCTGTCATAGACCACGCAGTTGACATGATTCATGAAAAAGACCCTGCATTCGACATGGAAAAGATACCGGAGGACGACTCGCAGACTTATCAGATGATTTCCACCGGCGCGACGGACGGCGTGTTCCAGTTTGAATCCGCCGGCATGAGGCGGCTGATTATTCAGGCCGTGCCGACGAGGCTGGAGGACTTAATCGCGATAATCTCGCTTTACCGCCCGGGCCCGATGCAGTTTATTCCGATGTATGTGGAGAACAGGCGAGATTCGCGCAAGGTAAAATACCGCCATGAGCTTCTGCGCCCGATTCTCTCCGTGACTTCCGGCTGCATCATTTATCAGGAGCAGGTCATGCAGATTTTCCGTGATTTGGCGGGCTATTCCCTCGGGCGTGCGGATATTGTCCGCCGCGCGATGTCAAAGAAGAAGCATGACGTGCTTGAGCAGGAGAGGGAGATTTTCATCCACGGTCTGCCGTGTGAGATTGACGGCTGTGTGAAGCGCGGCGTAGACGAGCGGACGGCCGAAGCGATTTTCAGCGAGATTCAAGACTTTGCCTCGTATGCCTTTAATAAATCCCACGCTGCGGCTTATGCCACGGTTTCTTATCAAACGGCATATCTCAAATGCCACTATCCCTGCGAATACATGGCGGCGCTGCTCACAAGCGTACTGGGCTACAGCCCGAAGGTAGTGGAGTATATTGAGGAGTGCTCAAGGCTTAATATCAAGGTGCTGCCTCCTCATGTGAATTTCAGCAATAACGGCTTCTCGGTTGTGGAGGGCAGCATTCGTTACGGGTTGCTGGCGATAAAGAATCTGGGCAGAGGCGTCATAGCGAAGCTCATTGAAGAGCGCGCGCAGAACGGCATTTTCACATCTTTCTATAATTTCTGTAAGCGTATGCAAAGCGCGGAGATAAACCGCCGCGCGATAGAAAGCCTGATAAAATCCGGCGCGCTTGATAATCTGGGCAGCAACCGCAGAGAGATGCTAATCGCCGTGCCGGATATACTGGACGCTCTCGATTCCGGCAAGCGCCGCAACATAGAAGGTCAGGTGGGCTTCTTCGACGCACCCGAAGCCGCGGAGGGCGGCGAGCCGGAAATCACAAAGATGGACGACTTCTCTGAATCCGAGAAGCTCAATATGGAACGCGAGGTCACGGGAATGTATCTCTCCGGCCACCCGATGGCGCAGTATAAGGATTTTTACGCAAGCGGGAAGATTGCCAGAATAGATGAAATCCATGCTTCGGCCGAGGGTGAGACGGATAAATATTATGACGACGAACGCATAAGGGTTCTCGCCATGGTGACGGACGTCAAGAAAAAAGCCACTAAAAGCGGCTCAATGATGGCGTTTGTGACGCTTGAGGATATGTATGCCTCGCTTGAAGCCCTCGTGTTCCCGAACGCGCTTGAAAGCTTCAATGATATGCTTTCTGACGGTGCTATCATCACGATGAGCGGGCGAATCAGCTTCACGGAGGAAAAAGAGCCAAAGCTCATATGCGATACAGTTTCGTCGGCGAAAACGATAGAGGAGGCGGCAATCGGGGCGAATCAGCGCAGCTTCGCCGATTCAAGACCGAGGCAGTATAATGCCGGAAAAGCGGAGGCGGCGGCAAATTCAAGCGGCAGAGCCTGCGGTCTTTTCCTGCGGGTGAGCGGAGAAGCGGATGAAAAATACCTGAAAGCGCTGAAATATCTTGAGGTCTTCGACGGCAAAGAGGCTGTGTATATCAAGTTTGACGATAATGGAAAAACCCTGAAAGCCCCGTCAAAATATAACATCGATGTGAACGATGCGCTCCTAAACGCGCTCAAAGAGCTGTTGGGCGAGGGAAATGTGATTTACAGGCAATAGCTGCTGTTGGTGATGTTCAATAGATTCTGAGATAAAAGACTTGATAATATTCCTGTATTTGATATAATTATGTGGTATTGAAAGCATTGATTACTCTGAATAGGAGAGAGGAAATGGCAACTCAAGCAAAAAGTATTGCTGTCCTTACAAGCGGGGGAGACGCCCCCGGCATGAACGCCGCGATACGCGCGGTGGTGCGTTCGGCAATCTCTTTCGGCATGAAGGTTTACGGCGTTAAAAGAGGATATAACGGTTTGCTGCACGGCGACTTTGAAGAGATGAATCTTCGCAGTGTATCCGATATTATTTCTGACGGAGGCACGTTTCTCTATACGGCGAGAAGCCCCGAGTTCAATTCACCCGAGGGCGTAAAAAAAGCGGCTGACATGTGCCGCGCAAAGGGCATTGACGGCGTGGTGGTTATAGGCGGAGACGGCTCCTTCCGCGGTGCGAGAGACCTCGTCGGCGAGGGGATTATGTGCACCTGCATTCCCGGCACTATAGACAACGACATCGCCTGCACGGATTTCACAATCGGGTATGACACAGCCCTCAACACCGCAATGGACATGATAGACCGCGTACGTGACACGTCTGAGTCTCACGACAGATGCAGCGTAGTTGAGGTTATGGGCAGACGCTGCGGCGACATAGCGCTGAACGTAGGCATTTCCGTCGGCGCGCTGGCCACGCTTGTTCCAGAAGTTGAGTTCGACTATCAGGAAGAGATCATAGACAGGATGAAAATGGCGCAGGCCACAGGCAAGAAGCACTTCATCATTATCGTCGCCGAGGGCGTGGGGCATTCAGAAGAGCTCACGAGGCGTATTGAGAAAGATACAGGCATAGAGAGCCGCGCGACGATTCTCGGCCATGTTCAGCGCGGGGGTTCGCCCACGCTGCGTGACAGGGTGATTGCCAGCAGAATGGGCTATCATGCCGTGGCGCTTCTGAAAAGCGGCTCGGATAACCGCGTGGTGGCGATGAAGGGCGACGACATCGTGGACTATGACATAACCGAGGCCCTAAGCATGGAACGCCTCTTCGACAAAGAGCTGTATAAAATTTCATATAAGCTTTCAATTTAACAAGCCGCACGGGGAAACCCGTGCTTTTGTTTGCATCAAAATATAGTTTAGCCGCTAAATAAAACTTGATATTTTCACCGTATCATAGTATAATCTATTATAGATTGGGGTTGATTTTATGCAATGTCAAATAGTAGATGAATTCTTCACGCTTGTGAATTCAATCAAGGAAGAGCAGCGCGTCGCTCGGGATTATGGCGGCTGTGTGCTTTACCATTCAGAGGCCGAGCTGCTGGACACGATTGAGCGCAACCCGAACATGAACGTCAGCGACCTCGCGGAGCACAGCGGCGTGACCAAAAGCGCCATAACGCAGGTGGCCGGCAAGCTTTGCGAAAAAGGGATTCTGGAGAAGCACACAGTAGGTAAAAACAAAAAAGAGAAATTCCTGCGGCTGACGGACGAGGGCAGGAAAATCCACCGGGAATTCGTCGAGTACCATGATAAAGCAGGCATTAACATGCGCGATTATCTCTGCTCGCTCAAAGAAGAAGACAAGGTGGTCATACGCGCTTTCATGGATAAAATGCGCGAGAATATGCCGCTGTGCGTCTTCAGCTGCTCATGTGCAGAAGGCTGCAATTGCGCCGGATAAAGAGAGAATACTTGAAATAAGCAAATCATTTTACGGTTTGCTTATTTTTTTATTGATATTCTTTGCCATATGTGATAAAATTCACGTATGCACTATAATGATTATGGAGGATGTTTTTATGAGAAAAACAAAAAAGGCAGTTGCTCTGTTATTGGCATTGATGATGCTCTTCACGATGCTTCCGTCTGTGGCATCAGCGGAGGGAAAACCGCAGAACGTTGAAAGAAGCCCCATGATGAAGGCGCTTACAAGAGAAAATGCTTCAAACGGAGTAAATCTCGCGTCTTGGGGAAACATAGTGTTCGAGGATGATGTCCCCGAAAGTGACAGAGACTGGATTATCGATATAATCAATGCACAGGAGAGCCCCGAAGCAGGAGAATTGACGTTCGGGATGATTGGTGCGGAAAACGGAACAGGTGACAGCGCCCTCTGGTTTTATGGGATTGTTTATAACGGGTATTCCACACCTATCAGATTTAGAGATATATATTTATGGCTTACAAAAGAGGACGGAACGATAGTCGCAGAGAGTTGGTTTACAGATGCCGAGGCACAGGTGATTCCGGCTGGTTCCAGCTATGTAGAGGTATATACTGTAAGCGAAGAATATATCGAGGCTCCGATAAACATAGAAGAGGAAACCTTATATTACAGTTATGCTTTCCCGTCACCGTTTACAGACATCTTCATGTGGGCGCAGTATGATATTGAATGGGCATACGGCACTGATATAATGAACGGCACAAGCGAGACTGCCTTTTCGCCCAACAGCACGCTTGACAGGGCAATGCTCGCTACTATCCTCCACAGGCTGCAAGGTGAACCCGCGCCGACGCAGCCATCGCAATTCACTGATTTGAAGGCGGGGGCATACTATGAAAAGGCTGTGAATTGGGCGGCCGAGAATGGAATCGTCAATGGCACGGGCGAGGGAATATTCAACCCCTCATCTAAAATTTCAAGGCAGGATTTTGCCACGATGCTTCACAGATATGCATCAAAATTCGGCGGAGACATGAGCAAAACATCAGAGCTAACCACGTTCCCGGATAGCGCAGATGTGAGCGTCTACGCCACTGAAGCATTGGAATGGGCCGTGGGAAGCGGCATCATCGGAGGCAAAAGCGGAAAGCTTGACCCCAAAGGGCAGGCAACAAGAGCCGAGGCGGCCACAATGCTGCGCAGGTATGCAAATCTTACGGAAACAGAATAATAGCGATTACATTATAAGACAGGAGCACCACAGGCAGCAGCTTGCGGT
>DBCZ01000029.1:9867-10005 GCA_002293315.1 Ruminococcaceae bacterium UBA945 | reverse complement strand
CGGGAAAAACCCGGAGGATTTGGAAATCGTGCTGTATCAGTTTGTCAATCTTATTCAGGGCGGCGAGCAGGTGAGAATGAGCAAGCGCACGGGCAAGGCGATTCAGCTCGGAGATTTGCTGGACGAGGTCTCGCGCGA
>DBCZ01000029.1:0-9795 GCA_002293315.1 Ruminococcaceae bacterium UBA945 | reverse complement strand
GCAAGGATTTGCAGCATTCTGCGAAACTTAGAGGCTGACGGAATCTCACCTCGCACATGCGGCGCCGAGGATTTCGCATTGCTCACAATGCCGGAGGAAATTGAGCTTATCCGCCTGATTTCGGCATATACGGACGAAATTGTGCGCGCGGCGGAAAGACTCGACCCGTCGATTATCACGAAGTATGTCATAAATGTGGCGACGCTTTTCCATAAGTTCTATAATTCCTGCCGCGTTAAGGGTGAGGACGAAAGGCTGATGCAGGCAAGGCTGAGCCTCTGCATTTGCGCCAGAATCTTAATAAGAAACGTGCTGGATTTGCTGAAGGTGAGCGCACCGGAAAGCATGTGAGGCAATTGATAGTAGGGAGTGACGCGCGCAGCGCTGAGTGGAGAGTTGATAGTTAAGGACGTCAAGTGCAGTTAAATGTGGGCATTGCTCCGTAGGGGCGCTTTCCATGCCCCCCCGCACATAAGGGCAATTGTCAATGAATAATGTAGGGAGCGACGACCTCGGCGCTCCGATAAAGGCAATTAACAATTGACAGTAAGCGCAGTGCGCATAATTGATAATTAGAACACCCGTCACACTTCGTGTACCACCCCATTGGGCAGCGCCTCTTTATAAAGAGGGTTAAGTACACAGAGTTGGCGGGTGTTTAATTTCTAATTTTATCAAAGAAAGCGCGCAGAAGCACTTTGCTCTCGGCCTCCATGAAGCCGCGGTATACCTTTGGCCGCCTGAAAGCAGGTGTGGCGAGCACATCAAGCGCTGTGCCGCAAGCGCCGGCTTTTTCATCGTCGGCGGCATAAATTATTTGCCGTATTCGCGAGGTGAGAATCGCGCCCGCGCACATCGGGCAGGGCTCAAGCGTGATGTATATCTCCGCGCCGTCAAGCCGCCACGAGCCGGTGCTCTGGCAGGCGTCGGCTACGGCCTCAATCTCGGCGTGGGAGAGCGCGCTCTGCTTCTCCTCGCGGCGGTTTCTGCCTTTGCCGATTATACTGCCGTCTTTTACAATCACCGCGCCGACCGGGATTTCACCTGCGTTGAGGGCTTCCTCCGCAAGCGCGAGCGCCTCCTCCATGAAGCGCTTATCCGGCAAAAATTCAACCCGCATAGCTTGCGAAGCTCCATGCTGTAAGCATGGCAATACCGTGAAGAACGAATGTCAATCCCAGCAGTACCCAGAAAGGCGCGGAGTGCCGCAAAACTCTCATGCTCTCTCCGGTCTTGAGCGGCGGCTCGGAGGTATAGACAGCCGTAGGACCGTCCGCGCTGCCGATTATGCCTATTGATGCGGCGGCTTTCATATCGAACTGCATGAGCAAAAATGAATTCTCCATAAAGACCTTGCGCTTGAAAATTACAAGCGCAAGAAGCGCCAGTATGCCGAGGGCAATCATGGCGAGGAAAATGAAATTGCCGAGCGTTTCTCCCCTCTCTCCTAAAGCGGAATACATCAGAGACATAAGGATTGAAAGCGTGTTATTCAGGAAATGTATAAAAATGGGAAGCCACAGATTGCGCGTTCTCGTGTAGATGAAGCCAAAAACCAACCCGCAGATGAAAGCGAAAACAATACCCGAAAGATTCATGTGCGCCAGAGCAAAGAGAAGCGCAGAGGCAAAAATCGCGAAGCCTGTGCCGAAGCTCTCCAGCCGCTTGAGAATTACGCCGCGGAAGAGAAGCTCTTCAAACACCGGAGCGATGAACGAGACGGTAAGAATATACGGCAATGCCGATGGGTCAAGTGAAATCTCGCTGCTCTCAGTCAGCGAAGGCACTCCGATTCTTTCGAGAAGCTCTGAAAGAAACGACGCGGGGTAATTCCCCAGCAGGCAAATTGAAAGCCCCGCCAAAGATAAGAGAATGAAAATACCCGGCGGCGTTCTTTGAAAATCCAGCAAGGTTCTGAGCTTTATATCCTTCCCGTGCCAGACATATATGAGCGCGGGCAGCGCGGTAGAAGCCAGGCTTGAGACGCAGAGCAGCCAGTTCGCCGCCAGGGAATCGGCCGTTGAAAGGCCGAGAAACATATACGAGGTCATCAGAATTATTGAGAACACGAGCGATATGCCGAACTGCAGCAGCGTGAGCAAGCCCATCATGTTGAGCTCGCGTATCGCGTTTCTTATCCTCGGCGGTTTTTTCAGCGTTGCCGGAACAAACGCCGGCGCAGACGGATAGAACACCGGAATTGAATTTTGATTGCCCTGCGCCGTGGTTGTTTGAGTTATGTTTTCGTTATTCATCTTTTCTCCCTCTACTTTATTTCCGCTATTGTTACACCCATTTCGCCCTCGCCGAAGGAGCCGAGGCGAAACGTTTTGATTGACGGGTGCTTCTTGAGATGCTGGTGTACCGCAGAGCGCAGCACACCCGTACCCTTGCCGTGAATTATCGTCAGTGTCTTTACATTGCGCATAACTGCTCGGTCAATGGCGGCGTCCAACAGCATCAAGCCCTCTTCGACGTTCTCGCCGCGAATATCCACCTCGCTTGAAACCTCCTGTGAGAGGTTTGAGCGCATGACTGTGCGCTGTGATTTTGCGCCGCCGGCTTTTTGCTTGCCCTCTCCGATTAGCCGGAGATTATCAAGATTAACGCGGGTTTTGATGATACCCGCCTGCACAAGCACCGTGTTATCCTTCGGCGCGTCAAGCACCGTTGCTGTTTTGTCTATATCGTAAATGAGCACCTCGTCGCCGGGGACAAGGGCGCGCGGAAGCTGATAATCCTCTTTTTTGCGGCGGCGGACGGGGTTCGCGAGGTTATCCAGCTCACGCAGGCCGGAACGCATTTTTGCTTTCTGCTCAGCGGAAAGCTCCTTATTTCTGCGCTTTTTCGCGTCCTCAAGCTCGTTAAGAAGACTGTCTGCCATGGCGCGGGTTCGCGCGACTATTCGCTCTGCCTCCTGCCTGGCTTTATCTATCTCCTTTTGCGCCTCGTTTTCGGCCTCATCTTTGAGGCGCTTGGCTTCAGCTTTGCTGTCCTGCGCGATTTTTCGCTCACGCTTCACGCGTTCTGTTTCGCTCTCCATGCGACGGCGGCTCTCCTCCAGCTTGCCGACTACGTCCTCAAATTTGCTGTTTTCCTCCTCGACAAGCTCTCTTGCCCGCGAGACGACGTCTTCCCCTATGCCGAGGCGCTGTGAGATGGCGAAGGCGTTGGATTTCCCGGGGATTCCGATGAGCAGCCTGAACGTGGGGCGCAGTGTTTTGACGTCAAACTCACAGCTGCCGTTCTCCACGCCTTCAGTTTGCAGGGCATAGGCCTTCAGCTCGGCGTAGTGGGTTGTGCAGGCAAGCCGCACCTCTTTTTCGCGCAGCTTTTCTATGATGGCCGTCGCGAGCGCCGCGCCCTCGATTGGGTCTGTTCCCGCACCGAGCTCGTCAAGTAAGACAAGGCTTTTGCTGTCCGCCTGCCCGAGGATTCCGATTATATTCGTCATGTGCGCCGAGAACGTGGAGAGACTCTGCTCTATGCTCTGCTCGTCGCCAATATCCACGAGAATTCGCTTGAAAACGGCGATTTCGCTTTCGTCTTCAGTGGGAATCATAAGCCCGCACATCGCCATTGCCGTCAGAAGCCCGATAGTTTTTATCGCGACGGTTTTGCCGCCCGTGTTCGGACCGGTGATGACGAGCGTGTCAAAATCTTCGCCGAGCATTATATCAATGGGCACAACTTTTTCGCTTTCAATCAACGGGTGGCGGGCCTTGACCATTCTCAGGCGCCCCATGTCGTTAAGCTTCGGTACCACTGCTTTCATTTTATAGGCGAGATGCGCCTTTGCGAAGATTAAATCAAGCTTGACAACATATTCATAGCTTTCGACAATGGAATCGGCTATATCGCCGACCTCGGACGAAAGCTCAAGCAGAATGCGCGCGATTTCGTCTTTTTCCTCCGCCTGAAGCACGCGGATTTCGTTGTTGGCCTCCACCACTGCCATCGGCTCAATGAAAACCGTTGCGCCGCTCGCGGAGGAATCGTGTATCAGCCCGGGGATTTCAGCGCGAAACTCCGCCTTGACCGGCACGACGAACCGCCCCGAGCGCATCGTGACAATGGCGTCTTGCAAATGCTTTTGATGGGTTTGCGAGTGAATCAGCTTATCAAGCTTATCGCGTACGCCCGCCGAGGCATTGATGATTTTGCGCCTTATATCTGCAAGCTTGTGAGAGGCGTTGTCTGCCATCTCCTCCTCACTTTTTATGCTGGCATAGATTTTTTCCTGCAGGGCTTTGTCCGGCGCGAGAATTGTAAAATAGCCGTCCAGCGCTGTTTGCACGCCCGCGCTTTTCTGCCTCCACTGCTTCAGGCTCGCGATTAGGCGCAAGGCCTCGGCGATATCTAGCAGCTCTCTCATTGAAAGCCCCGCGCCTGCCTGTGCGCGCCGCGCCGGGCTTACCACGTTCTTCACGCCGTAAAACGACGGCGCGCCGAACTTGGCCATCAGCACGAACGCGGCGTCTGCTTCTTCAAGCAGATATTTCACCTCTGCCACGGTGTTTTTAGGCTTGAGCTTTGCTGCAGCTTCGGCGGCGTCTTCAGAGGCCGTCTCCTCCGCAAGCATTTCGAGGATTTTATCAAGCTCAAGCGCTTTTAGGTTTTTATCCATATTTTCTCCGTTTTGGTTAACTACATATCTTTGATTGAATCGTAAAAATCGAGGGTTTTGAGCCTCTTTTGAAGCGTGGCAATCGTATAGGCCTCGCACGCGAAGCTTAGCTGCTTCTGTGCTTCCGGGCTTATCGTGAAGGCATAGAGCTTCTCTATATCTGAATAGATGATGTGCCGCATTGCGTGCATTGCTGCCGCGCCCAGCGGTACAGAAGCCTCACCGCTTGTAAAGCAATCAGAGCAAAGTATTGTGCCGCTGTTTATCATGAAATACATCGTTTCGTCTTCATATTTGCCGCAATCAGCGCAGCAGATGAGGTTCGGCATATATCCCGCTATTGTGAGCAGCCTCATCTCGGTGATAGATTTGAGCAGAAGCTCTGGGCGGGTGTTCTTTGAGAGATAGTGAAGCGAGTTAAGAATGACGCGCAGGTATTCCCCGGCGTCCACCCCCTCAGGGACTATCTCATAGGCCAGCTCGCAGAAATATTGAGCGAGCGACAGCCTAATGATATCATTGCGCAAATCAAAGAAAACCTCTTTCGGGAAAGCATCGCTGATGATATACTTATCCTTTCCCTTATAGATATTCAGCTTCGAGTAACACAGAAGCTGCGTCGCGGAATTCTTGCTGTCATTGATGTTTTTGGCCTTGCGCGCGAACGCACGGATTACACCCTCGTCTTTTGTGAGAACAGTGACAAGGCGGTCGCTTTCGCCGACCACCTGCTCCTTGATTATCAATCCCTCTGTTTTGAATTGCATGATTAAAACACCTGCTGCACTTCGCTCGTGTCATCCCTATGGGCAACGCCTACAAGAATAAAACACCCGTGGCACTGACCTTAGCCCTCTTTTATAAAGAGGCGTTGCCCAGCGGGGTGGCGCGTAGCGCCGGGTGTTTTGTCATTAATTGTCCACTGCGTGGGTCGCTGCGCCGCTGGCCAACGGCTCATTGTCAACTGCACTTATCGGAGCGATGAGGTCGCCGCTCACTACTTTTCACCCTATTTCCCGATTTCGCGTTCATTATAGCCGAGGGAATTCAGCACCTGCGGGCGGCTGCGCCAATCTTCCTTCACCTTCACCCAGAGCTGCAAGTTCACCCTGCATCCGAAGAAGCGCTCTAAATCCTCACGTGCGGCTGTGCCGATTTTCTTCAGCATGCTGCCGCCTTTTCCGATTATAATCGCTTTGTGTGCGGTGCGCTCGGTGTAAACCGTGACCTCGATGTCAAGCAGCTCGCCGCGCTCTTTCATGCTTTCGGTTACGGCGGCTGTGCCGTGAGGCACCTCTTTATCTAAGAGGCGCAGAAGCTTTTCCCTGACGATTTCCGCCGCGATGACGCGCTCCGGCTGGTCCGTGAGGGTATCCTCGGGGAAGAAATGCCCGCCGGGCATTGCGAGGGATTTCAGCTCGGTGAGAAGAATATCCATGCCCTCGTTTTCAATGGCGGAAACGGGGATTATCGCGTTGAAATCACAGCGCCTTCGGTATTCGTCAATCTGGCTGAGAAGCTCCTCCTTTTCCCTGAGCAAATCAATTTTATTGATTGCGAGAATCGCCGGAAGCTTGCTTTCCCTGAAGCGGGAAATCAAATCCTCGTCTGCCTTTGAAACGGGCTTGCCCGCCTCAACCACAAGCAGCGCGGCGTCCACGCCGTTTACCGCTGAGGTCACGGATTTCACCATGTAGCTGCCGAGGTTGTTTTTAGGCTTGATGAGACCCGGAGTATCGATGAAAACCAGTTGGGTGTCTACGTCAGTCAAGACACCCATTATGCGGGTTCGGGTGGTCTGCGGCTTCTTTGAGACAATCGCGATTTTCTGCCCGATGAGGCGGTTGAGAATCGACGACTTCCCGACGTTCGGTTTGCCGACAATGGCGACGAACGCCGCCTTTCTATTTTCTTCCGTCAATGCTGCCATACTTTCCTTTCGCGGACATAATTTACCCCAAGGCAAGCTTGGGGCACACTGAATTCATTATTCTGCTATATAGCTCACGCTTGAGGGCAGCCCGAGCTCGCGCATGACATATTCTTCCTTTTCGCGCATTTTAACCCTTTCCAGCCCGCCGTTCTCGTGGTCATAGCCGAGCAGGTGAAGCATGGAATGCGCCGTGAGATAGCCCACCTCGCGATTCAGGCTGTGCCCGAAATTTCCCGCCTGCTCCACGGCTTTCGGGAGCGAGATGACGATGTCTCCGAGGATTTTCGCCCCGGTTTCGTGGTTCACGTCATATTTGCCGCCTTCGCCCATCGGGAAGGAGAGCACGTCGGTTGCGGCGTCTATGTCTCTGTGCTGCTTATTTATTTTGCGGATTTCTTCGTTATCAACGAACGAGACGCTCACCTCAGCCGAGCCCTCGAACTTCTCAAGCTGCAAAATAGCATGGCAGCAGCGCCTGACAAGCATCCTTATGCCTGTAGGTATCTTCACTTCTCTTTGATTATTTGAAATAATAACCCTGAGCTTATCCATTTCCGTCTCCTGTCAGTTCACATTTTTGATGTTTTTATCATAGGCTCTGATTATATCCATGACGAGCCTGTGGCGTACGACGTCTTTTTCCGTGAAGCGGAAGATGGCGATGTCTTCGATATTTCTGAGAATGCGCACGGCTTCCTTGAGGCCGGAACGCTTGCCCGTGGGGAGGTCAATCTGCGTGACGTCACCGGTGATTATCATTTTTGAGTTGAAACCGAGGCGCGTGAGGAACATCTTCATCTGCTCCGATGTGGTGTTCTGCGCTTCGTCGAGAATGATGAAGCTGTCATCAAGGGTTCTGCCGCGCATATATGCGAGCGGGGCTACCTCAATGCTGCCCTTTTCAACATAGCGCGAGTATGTCTCCGAGCCGAGCATATCGAACAGGGCGTCATACAGCGGGCGGAGGTAGGGGTCTACCTTTTGCTGCAAATCGCCCGGCAGAAAGCCGAGCTTCTCCCCCGCTTCGACGGCGGGGCGCGTAATGATTATGCGGTTGACCTCCTGCGCGCGGAAAGCCGCAACGGCCATCGCGACGGCGAGGTAGGTCTTACCTGTTCCGGCCGGACCGACGCCGATGGTAATCGTGTTCTTCTTTATATCCTCGCAGTAGGTCTTCTGCCCCACTGTTTTAGGCTTGATGGGCTTCCCCTTGCTCGTGATAGCTATTACATCGCCCGCAATTTTCGCGATATTGCCCTCGCTGTCTTCCTCAACCATGCGAATGCAGTAGCGGATATTCTGCTCCGTGAGGCGTTCTCCGCTGTTGATAAGCGTGATGAGGCTTTGCAGCGTCCTCACGGCAAGCGCAACCTTTTCCTCGTCTCCGCTGACCTTCAGCCTGGAGTCACGAAAGACCACGTGAACACCAAACTGCTTCTCAATGATTTTCGCGTTTTCATCAAAGCTGCCGAAAAGCTCTTCGGCCTGCTCCATTCTGTCTACGTTAATGATTTGCTCCAAATAATTTCTCCTGATTTGCAAAAAGTTAATTCTCTTCCAAAGTAATTATAACACAGGGAATTATGCATAACAAGCAGTTTTTCCGATGTATATTGATAAAATCCCGTACATATTGCGCGCATATATTTGAATTTAGGAATTTTCATGATATACTAAGTTATATTCGGGCTGCAATCGGCAGCGGAGGGGGCGGCTGGTTTGTTCGGGCGAAAGAAAAAAAACACGGCAAGATTTGGGAAGAATATCGAAGAAAGCTGCGCATATTGCATGTTCAACGCTTCAGGCAGCGCGGACGAAGCCGAGGTTATCTGCACGGTTAACGGGCAAATCAAGAACGGCAAATGCAGAAAATATCGGTATAATCCACTGATGCGGGCGCCGAGAAGGAAAATTGAGGTGCGCTCTGATTTTAGCGAAGAGGACTTCAAAATAGAATAAAAAGAGGAGAGGCGCAAACCGCGAGCCTCTCCTCTTTTTATTCTGTATAATCCGATATTTTGGCGTACTGTGTGGGCGGAACGGTCGGGTCGAGCAGCTTGAAGCTGTAGCCCTCGTCAATGAATTCCGGCAGCAAGGTGTGGAGGCTTTCGATTGTGTCTTGCTTATCGGGGCCGTCATGCATTAAGATAATGCAGTCTTCGTAATAAAGCGCGTTGCCGAGAACGCGATCGACTTGCTCTGATACGCTCAGACCCTCGCTGTCACCACTGCCGACATCCCAGTCATAGTAGACGAAGCCGCGGGCGTTCATCTCCTCAAAAAGCTCTTTTCTTATGCTCTCGTTATAGCCAGTGTCGCTTCCTCCGGGGAAACGGTATATCGGGCTGTATTCGCCCGTCGCCTCCTTGATGAGGTCGTTTATCTTTTTGAAATCATTGAGATAAGTTTCCACCGAGGTGTAAACATCCTTGTAAACATGCGTATAGGTATGTGCCGCAACCTGATGCCCCCGGGATTTGAGCTTTTTGATAGCTTCAACTATCTGCGCGTCGTCAAAGAACTGGGCAGAAATGAAGAAGGTCGCTTTCGCTCCGTATTCGTCGAGTGTATCGAGGAATTCATCCTGCAGGTTACTCGGGCCGTCGTCAAACGTGAGGTGAATTACCTTCTGACCGTCTTCGTTTGAGACGAATTCCTGCTTCTTCACCTGCAGCTCGGGATGTATGCTGCCGTATTTCGTGTTGAGCGGAGGCGGTGTAGGCGTGGGCGGTTGAGTTGGCGTCGGAGTGGGCGTGGCGACCTCACCCGAAAGAGATGCGAAGGAAACCGGCGCGGAAGACACCGAGCTTGTTTTCTTTTCGTCATCTCCGCCGAAAAAGCCGAGAAGATTGAGAGTGACAAACACACCAACTATAATAATGATAACAGCAATCACTGGGATTATGGGAAATCCGCGCCTTGCCCTTGCGTGAGCGTTGCGGCTGTAAGGTGAGCGATTTACATAGCCGAAGTCATCATCTGTATCCTCACGCACACTGCGTGTGCGCCTTGGCTGAAGCTCGATATAATCGTCATAATCATCTTCGCGCTCAGCTTTGCTGCCGGAGGAAATATCCGTGAAGCCGAGGTCTATGTCACCGCGCCTGTCAAGACTTCTTTGCGGGGCGCGCTCTTCATTTGAATGGCGAAGCTCTCCCGCTGGGACTCTTTCCGCATTCTCGCTCTTAAATCGTCTGCCGCCTTCTTCGTGGTCTTCCGGGCGGAATCTTCTGCC
>DBCZ01000022.1:3876-4091 GCA_002293315.1 Ruminococcaceae bacterium UBA945 | reverse complement strand
GTCCACAGGCTCGTCGCTCAGGCGATTGACGAGCTCGGCGTCGAGGGGAAGGCCGTCGGCGTGGCGTCGGTGGGCTGTTCGGTCATGAGCTATGATTACTTCGCCTGCGACATGGTGCAGTCTCCGCACGGCAGGGCGCAGGCCGTGGCGACGGGTATAAAGCGCGCAAGGCCTGAAAATATCGTCTTCACATACCAGGGCGACGGCGACCTCGC
>DBCZ01000022.1:3320-3831 GCA_002293315.1 Ruminococcaceae bacterium UBA945 | reverse complement strand
GGCATGACGGGCGGCCAGATGGCGCCTACGTCTCTGCCGAATCAAGTCACGCAGACCACACCATACGGGCGCGACGTAAAAATCGCGGGCAACCCGATTAGAGTGTGCGAGCTGCTCTCAACGCTCGACGGCGTAGCCCTCGCGCAGAGGGTAGCCGTTGACAATGTTAGAAACGTCAACGCCGCGAGAAGAGCGATTAAGAAGGCCTTTGAATATCAGCGCGATAAGAAAGGCTATTCGATAATTGAAATCCTCTCCACCTGCCCGACCAATTGGGGCATGACGCCCGTTGACGCTCTCGGCTGGCTCAATGAGAACATGCTGCCCTATTATCCTCTTGGCGTTTATAAAGACATAGGGGAGGCGCAAAAATGAAAAATCTCAACATGCTTTTTGCCGGCTTCGGCGGGCAGGGTGTCCTTTTCGCGGGAAAAGTCGCCGCCTACGCGGGGCTTATAGATAACAAGGAAATCTCGTGGCTGCCGTCTTACGGCCCGGAAATGCGCGGCGG
>DBCZ01000022.1:3112-3294 GCA_002293315.1 Ruminococcaceae bacterium UBA945 | reverse complement strand
CTCGTCGCGATGAATTTGCCCTCACTGGACAAATTTATTGATTCTGTAGAGCCCGGCGGGCTTGTGCTTGTTGACAGCAGCCTCATTGAGAAAAAGGTGGAGCGCACCGATGTCAGCGTCTTCTACGTCCCCTCGACGAAGCTCGCCGAAGAGAACGGGCTCAAGGGTCTTTCAAACATGGT
>DBCZ01000022.1:0-3099 GCA_002293315.1 Ruminococcaceae bacterium UBA945 | reverse complement strand
AATCAATTGAAAAATGCGTGCCCCCCTCAAAACCGCAGATGGTTGAGTTTAACCGCAGGGCGGTGAAGTTAGGGGCAGGAGAATAGGATTAGCAAATAAAAGGAAGCTGGAGAATTATCTCCAGCTTCCTTTTTCTACAATTCATAATCAATTCAACTCAATATCACCATCATCAAATGGGTCGCCGCACTCCGGACAGAATTTCGGCGGTAGAGTTCTATCATCTGGTTCCCAACCGCATTTGTCACACTTATATTGTGGTAAGCTTGCGGGTTTTGCCGTACCACATTCTAAGCAATATTTGCCTTTATTCTTTGTTCCGCAATCACAAATCCAAAAATTGGTATCAACTACCTCAAATTCCACATCAATAATATCTTGACTATTTTCATCTTCTGCCATCACAGAATCTTCGTATTCCGCAAATTCTTCTGGAGACATATGTGCCAGCTTTGATAAATGATTTTGCAATTTGTGTGCCATTGGCTTGAACGTTGCTAACGTAAGACCACCAGAGATTATACCGCCCAGTATTGGAACAAATTTTGATACACCCTTTGCAAAAGTAGCTTTAACCATCTTCTGACCGAGCAGAGCCGCGATTTTCTTCACAATCGGGTAATACCATGTCGCAGTCAATGCCTTTGAAGCAATATTCTTAGCAACTGCTTTCATTGCGGTTTCACCAAATAGTTTTGTAACGGCGGCTCCAGCTACACTGACACCAGACATTACGCCAATGAAGATAATGAGTTGTGATAGTGTGGCTTCATCAAGAGAATCAGTGTTAGATGAATCTGTAAACATTTCGTCCCAACCGTAGATATAGGCCAATTCTTGGGCAATACGGATTACAAAGCCATAAAATTGAGCTAAATCGGCAGGAATAGTGGCGAACATAGCTAATCCACCGGGAATTCCGGCAGCAGTAGAAATCCCGGTAACCTTGACTGTTTCGGCGTTGATTATCGCATTTGCTAGTCCATCTAACTTTTCAATTGGTATCTCTGCATGAAGTGTGCCTTCCGCAATCGCTTTATCCAATTGTTCCTTTGTACATAATTTGCCGAGATTTTTTGTCAAAAAGTCTGTTCGGTTAATGTGCACAAGCGGGAGTTGCGCGGCATTCTCTATAAGTGAAGTAAACGACAGTTCTTGAGCCATAATGACCTCCTTGTGTTTTATATTCTACTTAAGCAACTGTAATTTTCGCGAGAATCAATCTAGTGAATTTAGTATATCACAGCAACGAATCTATTACAATCAACCTAATTTCAACGAAAAAAGCAGCAGATAACTGAGAACAATCGCGAGAACTGCCTTCATGATAGTAAAAAAGTCCCGAAAGTGCCGCAGAACAGGCATCTTCCGGGCTTTATATCAACTTACGAACTTCAGCAACTTCATCATACCCTTTTTGGTGTTGTCATTGATTTCTTCCTTTGAAACGATCTTTAATGCTTCGTACAAGTCCGGAGAAAAAACAGCAACCGATTGACCGAGAGTTTCGCTCCAAGCACTAAGGACACCACACGCAGTGTTGCGCTCTCGTGTGACAGGGGATTTTAAGGCGGCTAAAATGAGCGGTTCTCCAAGATTAGGGTATGTTCCGAGCTCCGGAAGAATCGCCTCCAACGCTAGATGTTCATGCTCATGCTCGCTTGCAAACAGATAATCACCCATCCCTGCTGCCATTTCTTCAAGCGGGAGAACGGATTCATACAATTCGGTCAGTTCACGAGCATAGTCCGCGTTTTTGTAAAAGCGCGAAACGAGCGAACCGTTCTTCACCGGGTTCGCTTTAATGGCAGACATAATGGCATCGTCAATATCGATTTTCATTCTGCCGGCAGCATTGGTGGCATAAAAGAATTCCGAATTTTCAGAGTCGCTGACACATGCTTTTATTTGCTCATTCCATTTTGCCTGATCAATGACAGCATTGCATTGCCGGGTTAGGTCTTTTTTGTTTGAAAGCTCGAGGTGTTCGACGGCAAGACGAAGATTCAGTATATGCCATAAATGCCTCAATGTTACTGCATGATCCTTTGAAAAAAACAGATAACGGGAAAGGGCTTCTTCTGCGAACTCGAATACGCTGATCCCTTCAACAGGNNCCCTCGTCAAGTAACGCATCTATGATTATCGCAACGCTATCGTATAACTCCGGCGAAAGTGAATCGGAACGAAGCACACCTATCAAATCACCTTTAATTGCACACTCCAAGCCAAGATAAGCGTCCATCACAGAGTTCTCACAGCCGTTTCTTAAAATCCAGTCACGAATTTCACCAGTGGCTGGCTCAAGACGCTCAACAGCATGGATTTTACCCCAACCGTCTACGCTTTTGGCAATCCTAAATATAACATCGTTACCGTTTGCCCAGTTCTTCGCCACAACGACTGAATAGAGGGTGAATTCTTCATATAGACCGAGTGTGATTATCTTCTCCAGCATTTCCTCTGAATCGCTCCAGTCAAACAATCCAAGAATAGCAATGCCGAGCTTAACCAATTCTTTATTACTGCCTTCAAAGGCGAGAGACTTTGCATAGTTCACAATAGAGGCAGCGTCAAGTTCATCGGCGCTTTTCTGAATCTCCGCCAGCAGAGTATCTACAATTTGCCGTGCGCCGTTCTCAATGACTATAGGCGCAATTTCATCTGTACGTCCTGTCTTCAGAAGTATCATTATTTTAGCTACAGCTTTACTTGCGTCACTTTTTCCCGAATGGAATAAGCCGATACCGTCCTGTGCGCCAACCATAAAGTTGAGTCCTTTAGGAGTAACTTCATGCGGCAGCCTATAATTACATGACAGCCGGCCGTCAATTAGCGAATCACGAATAGTTTCGTATATACTTTTATTTGCCATATCATTCACCTTCCTTGAAGTTGTAAACCGGCTCAGAGCCGCTGATAATACCCGTCGTCGGCGTGATACGACTCACAATAGATTCCATATTATATCCCAATAACACACATTCGTCAAGCGTTTATATATTGCACAATAGTTTCGCATGTTCCAAGATTGCGAATTATGGGAATTGTCGAGTTTTGTCGAGCGAGACATAGGCCGCCGATTGTTCTCGAAGATAC
>DBCZ01000026.1 GCA_002293315.1 Ruminococcaceae bacterium UBA945 | reverse complement strand
ATTATGGAAGCTTGATTTCGCCTATCTCCGCCATGATTTCATCTCTCATGCGAATAGCTTCGCGGCGGGCGGCAAAAGCAAAATCCTCCTCGCGGCAGTTTTCTTTTTGATAGGCGCACATAATCGCGCGTGAGGAGTTCACTATGCCGCCGAGGCCGTCTGAGTCAAAGGCGGGAAGTATATCCTTCGCGCCGCCTCCCTGTGCGCCATAGCCCGGCACAAGGAAGAACGTGTGAGGAAGCTCTTCTCTCAGCTCGGCAAGCTCAGCAGGATACGTGGCGCCGACCACCGCGCCCACCGCGGAATAGCCGTATCCACCGGGGCTGTCTTTGCCCCAGCTTTCACACATTTCGCCCATCTGCCGATATACGGTTCTCCCTTTCGCGAGCTCCAGATTCTGAAGCTCGCTCGATGAGGGGTTTGAGGTCTTCACAAGGACGAAAATCCCTTTATCACGCTCTTTGCAGACTTTAAGAAGCGGAGTTATCCCGTCAGAGCCGAGATAGCCGTTGACGGTCAGCGCGTCGCCTCCGAAGGCTTCATATGGCTCGCCGTTTATGTCTGTCACACCGAGATGAGCTGCGGCATAGGCTTCCATGGTGGGACCTATGTCGTTTCGCTTGGCGTCGGTTATAACGAATAGATTTTTTTGCTTCGCGTATGCGATGGTTTCCGCGAGCGCCCGCATGCCCTCATAGCCGTACATCTCATAGTACGCTGCCTGCGGCTTGACGGCAGGCACAATGTCACAAAGCGCGTCAATCAGCGCCTTGTTAAAGGCGAGCAAAGAATCAGCCGCCGCTTTGAAGGGGCTTTCCTGCGCGGCAAATGCCTTTTTTTTGATGAAATCGGGGATAAATTCCAGCTTCGGGTCAAGACCAGCAACGGTCGGGTTTTGCTTCTCCGCAATCTTTTCAATCAATCTGTCAAATCCCATAAATTCTCCTCATTTCTCATTTTATGTGCACGCTTTATATACAAGCTTTCCTCTGCAAACAGTATATTTTACCCTTCCGGTAAGCTCCATTCCCTTGAATGGAGTATTCCTGCTCTTCCCGTGAAGTTTATCCGCGCCGACCATCCATCTTTCGCTTGAATTAACCAGTGCTATATCTGCGTTTTCGCCGACATTCAGCGTGCCTGCGGGAATGCCCAGCAATCTTGCGGGGTTCATCGACATTTTCTCGGTTATCTCCATGAGGCTCAGCCTTCCGTCAAGTGCTGTGATAGTGGCGGCAAGCGAGGTTTCCATGCCAATCGCCCCGTTTGGTGCGGTGAGGAAATCGCCTTTTTCCGCCGGCGTGTGAGGGGCATGGTCTGTGGCGATTGCGTCGATTGTGCCGTCACAAACGGCCTCAATTATGGCAAGCCTGTCGGCTTCTTCCCTGAGCGGGGGGTTCATTCTGTAGTCCGCGTCTCTTTTGAGCAGCTCTTTGTCCGTCAGAAGCATATAATGCGGCGCGGTTTCGGCTGTGACCTTGATGCCGCTCGCCTTGGCTTTGCGTATCATGTCCGCGGCTTCCTTTGTGCTGACATGGCAGATATGTATTCTCCCACCTGCCTTTGCGGCGGCAGAGATTTCACGCATTGTGCCGACGTTTTCCGCCTCACGCGAGATGCCCTTTACGCCGAGCTTTCGGGAAATATCGCCCTCATGCATTATTCCGGCTTTCACAAGCGATAAATCCTCGCAGTGCGCGCACAGTAGAACACGGTTGCCCTCCGCCGCCTCAATTGCCTCCAGCAAGTGCCTTCCCTCCAGAACGGGCCTGCCGTCATCGGAAAGCGCAATCGCACCGGCTTCGACCAGCGCGGCAATGTCCGTCAATTCTTCTCCGGCAAGGTTCTTCGTTATGCACGCCGCGGTGTAGCAGCGGGCGTTAGACAGCTCGCCTTTTTCAAGGATGTATTTGATGGTCTCCACATTATCCGCCGCCGGACTGGTGTTCGGCATGGCAAGAAGGCTCGTGACTCCCCCCGCCGCCGCGGCCTTTCCGGCAGAGATGATGTCCTCCTTATCGGTGAAGCCGGGGTCGCGAAGATGAACATGCATATCAACGAGCCCGGGCGCCGCTATAAGATTTTCGGCGTCGATTACGATATCGGCCGAACCGCCGAAGCGCTCACCCTTATATGCTATTCTGCCGTTTTCAACGAAAATATCGCCGATGAAATCCTCATTTTCCGCGGGGTTTATGACCCTCGCACGCTTGATTAAAATGCTCTTCATATTTCTCCTAACCGAAGATTTGCTCGAAATGCCACATTGTCAGCGAGAGAAGCTCGCGCCCGTAATAGGCGGGATAGATGTAGAAATCCGTCTCAGCTTCGAGCGGGTACGGCGTTATTCCCGCCTCCTCCGCCAGCTTCATCGCGCGGAACATATGAAAGCCCTGTGTGACGATGCCGAATTCAGGTGATGCTTGGCTCACCATGTTCATAGTTCGATATATCCCCATTGTGTTTTCAAGGTTTTCTTTTGTATCTGAGGATTTATCCTCCACGATGATTCTGCTTTCTTCCACGCCGTTTTCCACAAGCCATTTCTTCTGCGCAGAGGCCTCAGTTGCCGGCTCGTTAGAGCCCTGCCCACCAGTGACAAAGATGAGTGCCTCTGGGTTTTCCTCCGCATATTCCCTTGCCCTTTCGACGCGCGAGAGAAGACTTAAGCTGAGATGGTCTTCGCTGTAAATTTGTGAGCCGAGCACGATTATATCTGTGTTTTCGGGAATATGCATTGCAGCGAATGAATTCATCAGAACCGTGAGATATGCAGACCAAATAATCCCCGCTGTGAACAGAACGCCGAGTAATCTCATAATTATCCTGCCGGCCTTGCCGCTTCGCGCGATTTTCCCGTAGAAGATGATGAGAAAAGCGAAGAGCAGGCAGATAAATATGCCGAAGAGGTTGCCGACATTGAGTGTGCTTCGCTTCAGCGGAAGCAGAAACCAGGCTATCCCCGCGGCGGCAATGAGCAAACCTATTATTTTAAGAACCGTTTTAACAATACCAATTTTTTTAGCTTTATCTGAATTCATCAAAACCCTCAGTTAAGTTAGATTTATCTCGCATCATTATACATTAAAATGCAATTTGAGGCAAGAAAAGAGCCGTATATAAATACGGCTCGAATCTTTTATAACGTGCGTTTGACGTATGCTGTGTGGAGAAGCTCGTGTGCCTTGTGTCCGCCGGGTTCTCCGAGGAATTCCTCATAGCACTTTTTGAGCGACGGATTGAGATGGCTTTTCCTGATGGCCTTGGCCTCATCCTCGCTGTAAAGCGCCTTGGCACGCTCTGTGCGCAAGTCAATCCTGTTACGGACGTTGGCGGGCTGAATGGGCTGACCGCCGCCTGTCACACAGCCGCCCGGGCAACACATGACCTCAATGAAGTGATAATCCGCTTCGCCGCTTCTCACCCTTTCAAGCAGGCGGTTTGCGTTATCGAGGCCGCTTGTAACTGCAACCTTAATCTCCTTGCCGCCGAGGATGTACTTCGCCTCTTTGATGCCCTCAATGCCTCTTACCTCGTTATACTCGAGATGCTCCAAATCCTTACCTTCAAGCACATCTGCCGCCGTTCTGAGCGCAGCCTCCATAACTCCGCCACTTGCGCCGAAGATTACTGCGGCGCCCGTGGATTCGCCGAGAAGCTCGTCAAAGGAGTCGTCGGGGAGATTTACGAAATCAAGCTGCGCGAGCTTAATCATGTCTGCAAGCTCTCTCGTTGTGAGCGCTATATCGACGTCCGGCACTCCCGCTGCGTCTTCATGCTCTCTGTTAATCTCGAACTTCTTCGCCGTGCAGGGCATGACGGAAACCGAGACGATTTTATCCACGTCGATATTCTCTCTCTGGGTGTACCAGGTCTTGATGAGCGCACCCGTCATCTGCTGCGGAGACTTACAGGTTGAGAGGTTGTCGAGGAGGTCAGGATAATAATGCTCGCAGAATTTAATCCAGCCTGGCGAGCAGGAGGTGATCATCGGGAGTGTGCCGCCGTT
>DBCZ01000008.1:11588-11912 GCA_002293315.1 Ruminococcaceae bacterium UBA945 | reverse complement strand
CAAGGAGCTCGACAAAGACCGCAACGAAAAACACTGTGAATACGCGGTGCTGGTGTCATTGCTTGAAGGTGACAGCGAGCTTTATAATTCCGGGATTGTGGATAAATCACACCGTTTCCCGAAGATGTATGTCATTCGTCCGCAGTTTTTTATCCCGATGATAACCGTGCTGCGAAACGCGGCGCTGAATTCGCTGAAATACAAGCAGGAGCTCGCACAGGTGAAAAATCAGAGCATTGACATCACTCATTTCGAGGAGAATCTGGAGGCTTTCAAAAGCGGCTTCGCCCGCAATTACGACCTCGCCAGCCGCAAATTCAAAAC
>DBCZ01000008.1:0-11526 GCA_002293315.1 Ruminococcaceae bacterium UBA945 | reverse complement strand
CAATCAAGCGCCTCACGCGCGGCAACCCTACAATGACAGAAAAGTTCGCGGAGCTGGAGGAAAACAAGAGTTTTGGGGAAAGATGAGTTGTTGGCGATAGAGGGTGGCAAAGCTCGGCAATTATGACTTTATAGATGAAGGGTAGGAGAGTGTTTCGGTATGAGATGGAAAACTGTAGAGTACTCGCGAAAGGAAATAGATAGAGCAGGGCATGAAATTAAGAGTGGAAATACCTCAAAAGAGGTTATGGCTGTAATTGATAATTGGCGGGCTTCACATGCATATCCTTTGCAGGTTTTTTATTGTAATCTCAAGGAGAAGGCAGGCGAAGAAATGATTGTTGCTCAAAGACTTAAGCGGTTAAGTTCAATCGTAGCCAAACTCCAGCGTGAACCTAAAATGGATTTATGGTCTATGCAGGATTTGGGAGGTTGCAGAGTAGTGGTCCCTACTCTTGAAGATGTCTACACATTGGTAAACAGATATAAAAAATCAAGAGTCCGCCACATACTCAAAAAGGAAAATGATTACATTGGAGAACCAAGGAGTTCGGGATATAGAAGTTATCACTTAATATATAAGTTTCAAAGTGACAAAAAATAAGCATATAATAGGAATATGCTTATTGAAATTCAAGTCAGAACAAAATTACAACATTTATGGGCAACTGCTGTGGAAACAATGGGATTGTTCACGCAAGAAGCGTTAAAAGCCAGTCAAGGTGACACATCAGTGTTAAGATTCTTTGCGTTGATTTCATCAGTTTTTGCATTTGAAGAAAAAACAAAGCACGTATGTGGAACACCTGATAGTATAGAGGAAACAATCGGAGAAATTCAACGTATTAATAAAGAACACCGAGTAATTGATATGTTGCAAGCCATTATTGTTGCAACAGCAAACTATGACAGAAAAGAATCAGAGAAACTCAAAAAGGGATACTATATATTGATATTTAATTATGGAAATAGGACTCTGAGAATGAGGTATTATAAGACCGCACAAATTGATGAAGCGATAATAGAATACAATAGCATTGAAAGTAGTAGTGGAACAGGGAATATAGATGCTGTGCTAGTCTCAACAGACTCGTTTGTTTCATTAAAGGCAGCATATCCAAATTATTTCTCAGATATAAGAGAATTTACATCTAAGGTTGAAAGCTATATCAAAAAGAAATAAACCCAA
Organism: Ruminococcaceae bacterium UBA945; assembly: GCA_002293315.1. Lineage (GTDB taxonomy): Bacteria > Bacillota > Clostridia > Oscillospirales > Acutalibacteraceae > Scatolibacter. The sequence goes on along the minus strand of DBCZ01000008.1, from coordinate 10,338 downwards.
AATCCCCCTGCTTCCGCAAGCAGGGGGATTAATTCACCATATCTATATCACCGGTACTCAAACATAGCCCAAATGGCTCAGATAGGCACATGTAATATATAACATACCATAAAAGTAAATATAAGTCTAGTCTTTTTTTATTTTTATGCTAAAATTTTATTGTGGGATAATTTTGAGATAGCTTTCAGGCAGAAAAGGAGGCAGCATGAGAGAAGAAAAGACTGAAAAACCCTCTTTCTTAAAGAGGGAGGCACGAAACGAACATGATGAGTTGAGTGGCGGGAGCTTTGAAATGAAGTTTCCGGACGAAACCGCGCACCTTGCGGAAATCACGGGGAAAATCAGCGTGGAGCTTAAAGAGGCCGAGCGAGCCGTTGATCTGATGGACAAGGAATACCGCGAGGCGGTCATGTATCGTGCGGAGCAGCGCGGGAATATCGACCCCAAGGAGATGTTCCAAAGCGAAATGATGCTCTATGAGATTGACTCCTCCGGCGTGTCAGCGGTTGAGCGGCGCGAGAGAATGCAAAAAACCATGGATTCGCCGTACTTCGCCCGCATCGACTTCAAACCCCAAAACGCAGAAGAAGCGGCTTACTACATCGGGCGCTTCCCGTTCTACTCGGAGAGCAAGCTGCTCATCATCGACTGGCGTTCTCCTGTGGCGGGTATGTTCTACGATTACGAAACCGGCCCCGCGGAATACACAGCGCCGGGCGGAAGCATAGCCGGCGAGCTGACCCGCAAGCGCCAGTTCAAAATCAAAAACAGCAAGATGGAGTTCGCGTTTGAAAGCTCTGAGAATATTCAAGACGATGTCCTGCAGCAGGAGCTTGCCGCCACCTCCGATGAGAAGATGAAAACCATCATCTCAACAATCCAGAAAGAGCAAAACAAGATTATCCGAAACGGCACGGCGCACACCTTGATTATCCAGGGCGTGGCAGGCTCGGGCAAAACGAGCATCGCGCTGCACAGGGTGGCATTTTTGATGTACCGCCTCAAAGACAGGCTCAAGGCGCAGAACGTGACGATTATCTCGCCCAACAAGGTGTTCGGCGACTATATTTCCGGCGTCCTTCCGGAGCTCGGAGAAGATCCTGTCTTTGAGACGAGCTTCGCCGAAATCGCAAAGCTGCAAATCGAGCCGGAAATCGACTTCGAGGCGGATAAAAACCCGCTGGAAACCACGGATAAAGCATGGCTGGAGCGCACTAAGTTCAAATCCTCGCTTGAGTTTGTAACTCTGATGGACGAATACATCGCCCGCGTGCCGGAGACGGCGTTTGAGGCGCAGGATTACACTTTTGAAGAATACACAATCCCCGCCGAATGGATAACAGCCAGAGTGGAGGTTTATGCGCGCTTTCCGCTTGTGAAGCGCCTTGAGATGATAGCGGACGATATTCACAGTCGCCTTGAAAATCAAAATTTTTACGACGTCAAGCTGCCGACTCTCAGGAATATATTTCTGGCGCTCAAGCGGATGCTCAAATTCCGCACAACCTTGCTGCTTTACAAGAATTTCTTCCGTGAAATCGGCAACACACGAATGCTCAAGCTTCCAGTGAAAAACACGCTTGAATGGAATGATGTTTACCCGTTCCTGTATCTTCAGTCGGCCTTCACGGGTCTTCAGGAGAGTCGCCTGATTAAGCACCTCGTCATCGACGAAATGCAGGATTACACCCCAATTCAATACGCCGTAACAAAAAGGCTATTTTCATGCCCGAAGACAATCCTCGGCGACTTCGGGCAATCCGTGAACCCAAGCGTAGACTATAATTTGGCGGACCTGAACGCCATGTTCGCTGCGGCAGAGCTGTTCCGCATGGAGAAAAGCTACCGCTCCACCTATGAGATAATCCAGTTTGCCAAGAAAATCGCGGGAAATCAGGGCTTTGAGGCCGTTGAGCGCCACGGTGAGACTCCGTCAATCAAAGCATGTGCCGGCAAGGAAGAGGAAATCCGCGAGATTGTAAAGCTCATAGAGAAATATCAGCTTTCCGGATATAACACGATGGGAATCATCACCAAAACAACGGCAGATGCGGAAGCCCTCCACTCGGCGCTGAAGGAGTTGACCACGGCGGAGATAGGCATTATTATGCCGGATAGCGAAAGCTTCAAAAGCGGCATATCCGTGATGTCAATTCAGATGTCAAAGGGTCTTGAGTTCGATGAGGTGGTAATCCCGTTTGCGGGCAAAGAGACATATAACTCCTCCTTTGAGCGCAACCTTCTCTACGTCGCCTGCACCCGTGCGATGCATAAGCTAAGCGTGCTGTATTCCGGGGGAAAATCAGGGCTGCTGCCATGAGGACTGCCATGAACTTGACATAGTATATATCGCGGTATATACTATTCTTAGAGGTGATAATAATGGAAACAGCAAAAATATTTGAAAACGGCAGAAGTCAAGCCGTGCGCCTGCCGAAAAAGTACAGATTTGCGGGAGACGAAGTTTTCCTTCAGAAATTGGGGAATGCGGTGATAATGATTCCGAAAGAAGAATCCTGGCAAATCTTCATGAACGGTCTGCATAATTTCAGCGAGGATTTCCTTGAAAACGGAAGAGAGCCTGAAACACAGGTGCAGAGGAATATTCTATGAGCTATATGCTGGATACAAATATTTGCATATATGCCATCAAAAATAAGCCTGAAGCTGTTCTGCGGCGCATTAAGAGCAACCTGCAAAACGGGCTGTGTATATCGGCAATTACTCTAGCAGAACTGGAGCATGGCGTAGAGAAAAGCTCTCGGCCTGAGAGCAATACGATTGCACTTCTCCAGTTTCTCTCAATCCTGGAAGTGCTGTCATTCGATAATTCAGCCGCGGTGGAGTACGGGAAAATCTGCGCTCTTCTTCAAAAAAACGGAACCCCCATAGGAACTATGGATATGCTGATAGCGGCGCACGCAAGGGCGGTGGAGGCCGTGCTTGTGACAAACAATGTCCGGGAATTCACCAGAGTGCCGGATTTGATAGCGGAAAACTGGGCGGAAAACGAGTAATAAACCCCTGATGAAGCAGTATCATCAGGGGCTTATTGCAAAGTTACAATCACACATTCACAATCTTTTCGCCGTCGAAAATGAGAATCCCCATGCCGGAACCGAATTTTCTTCCGGCGAGAATGTACCTCTTATATGTCCTTTGCATGGAGGTACACTCGGGCAGATCTGCGTCAGGCTTCTCAAAATCCCTGCCGAAAATGCGCCATCTGTCGGGGAAGCCGTCGCCGTCTTCATTCAGCACAATATCAAAATCCCTAACAAAGCGCACGGTGTTGGATTCCTCCGGCAGAATCTCCGCCGTCGATTTATGCAGCAGCCAAGAGTCGCAAATACAAATGAGCTTGCCGTCAACCAAATCATCTTCGTAAAATTCATGTGCCTGTTTGTAGGAATCAAAGCACAGCTCGCGCGTCAGCGGTGCGCCGGAGGGGATGTGCAGGCTTTTGACCATGTCGCCTTTCTTAACGGTGAGGCCGCACTTCTCATAGACGACGTCATATTCAAATTCGAAGTCTTCATATTCAAGCCGGCCGAGCTTCACTATCTTGCCGTAAAACAGAAGCGGATACCAAGCCGCGACGAAGGTTCCCCATACGCCGTAGACGCTCTTGCATTCGTGAAGCTTCACAGTAAAATCTCCGCAGGTCTCTATGAAAACCTCGTGAGCATATCCCTTTTCCTCAAAGCTTGCCTTCATTGATTGGCTCAATTCAAGCGTCATGAGCATCTCAAGGCTGTATTTGTGAATCCCGCTTTTCTCGGCAAGCTTCTCAAGCAGGGGAGAGACATTATCCTTCCAGCCGTCCCAATCCCTCTCTTCCTCAAAGAAGAAATCCCGCACGCCGTCAAACTCCGAAAGAAAGCCCGCTTCAAGCTTATCCATGCAGTCTTTGAAATAATCCTGCGCGTCTGCCGGGAAATCTATTTCACCCATCAGGCTTTCAATGTATTCTCTGTTCATTTTTCGCTCTTTTCCTTTCTAAACCTTGCGATTCTCTCCGTGTCTACGATAATCGTCACCGGCCCGTCATTCTGCACGCTTACGTCCATGTGCGTGCCGAACTCACCTGTCTCAACCTTGCCGACCATATGCTTCCTCGCCGCCGAAATGAACTCATCATAGAGCCGCTCGGCTTCGTCGGGCGGGGCAGAGGCGTCAAACGAAGGGCGCCGCCCTTTTTTGCAGTCGGCTGAGAGCGTGAAATTCGAGACAACAAGCATATCGCCGCCGTTATCCTTCAGCGACAGATTCATTTTATCCTCTTCGTCACTGAAAATCCTCAGCTCAGCGATTTTCTCCGCCATGAATTCGGCATGCGCGCTTTCGTCACCCCTGAGCACCCCGAGGAAAACCACAAGTCCGCGGCCGATGCTCCGCCGCTCGCCACGCTCGATGACAATCTCGGCCGAACTCACGCGCTGAATGACAGCCCTCATATTAACACCCTCTCGAATATATTATAACCAGTTTATCATAAAAAGTTGAAAGAGCCAAGTTTTAGCTTGGCTCTTTCAGGGAATGGAAAGAGATGACTGCCATAGTCCGCTTGTAATACATATTCATTGTGTCGGCTAATCCATGTGTATCAGCCTTGTTTTTCGGGTGCTCGGGAAGCGGCTCATTCTTACCTTGTCAGCCACGACGGCAATGAATTCGCCGTTCGTGGGCCGGCCTTTCCCGAAGTTGACGTTTTCCGAAAAGCAATCGCGCAGCATCGCCTTGTCTCCGCGCTCCCATGTCAGCTCAATGGCGCCTCTAACCGAGCGCTCAACGCGCGTACCCGTCACGTTATACATCTGCCCAATTCTCGGATAAAGCATCCTTGTCATGTGATTAATTATATTTGGGTTGCGATGAACAAGCAGCACACCGTCTCTGAGATACTGAAATCCCTTGATGTGCGACGGCACACCAAGCCTTTGAAGATATGTAGTAATCTTCGCGTAAAGAACAGCGTCCTCGTCGCTCATTTTTTGAACACCGTTTGTAGACACCACGTGCATCAGCGTTTTTTCAATCACATCCACAAACTCGATAGGCCCAACAGCGAAAACAGACGCGCCCTCGCTTATAAGTTCCCGCTCAAGAAGCGGTGTGGTGTATGAAGAACAAACGGCAAAAACAGGAAAAGTCTTTGCTTCTTCTCTTGTGCGCCTCATAATTCCAATCGCGTCAAGCCCCGGCATAAACATATCTATAATCACGAAGTGCGGGTTCTCTCTTTTTATTTCTTCGCAAATAAGATGGCCATTTTTCGCACATAGCTTATGCTCAATGTTCTTCTGCGATAGGTAATTGAGAAGTTTGTCTGACTCTTCAAAAAAATTTGAGCCAATCAACAATTTACTTTTAACCAAATTTCTCGCCTCCCCTAAAATAACCAGTGAAAACATCTTACCATACAATTCGACAAATATCAACAATAAAATCGAAAATTTGTTAAAAAATATCAAAATGACAATGAAGCGCAAATCGAGGCATGTCCCAAAAGCATACACATTATTCAAAGTGATTAGGGATATAGCGGAAAGATAGACAAAGTGTAAACGATTCCCGTTTTTTACAAAAATAAAAATGGTTATCATAAATATTTTGGGACACCGCTAACGAGAAAAAAAGCACCAAGATTATATGCCAAAGAACTCTTTTTGTGTTGCCGGAACGTCATAATTTGATATTCAGGCGACGCAAATTTTGAAAAAGCAAGCTGAAGTCTGGATTTTTAAGTGGGATGAAAAAGAATTATGTTGACTACCGCAACCAAAAATGGTATTATATCTCTAATAATGCAGTTAACGCAGTTATAAATGAAATTAAACTCAATGAAGGAGCGGACAATATAATGAGGGGATTCACGAAAAAGATTCTTTCCATATTTCTTGTGTTATGCCTTGTTCTTTCAGTTTTGCCGGCCATAGGTGCCGCTGCTGAAAGCACCGCGGATGAAAATGTGTGGGACGGCTCCGTCGCGACGGGTTTCGCATCCGGCTCCGGCTCACAATTAAATCCGTATCTCATCACCAACGGTGCTGAGCTCGCCTATCTTGCCAAGCTTATCAACATAGACGCAAACATGTTTGCAACCACATATTTTAAGCTCGGCGCTGACATCATCCTCAATCCTTCCTCCGCGTTCAGATATGACGGCGAGATGAATATCACTGATGTCCGCCGTGACATAAATGTTAATAAGTGGACGCCCATCGGCGCGTATATGCCGGAAATTCGGCTTCTGCGCCGCGCTATCTTCGCTGAGTTTGACGGCGGCGGCCACACCATTTCCGGTCTTTACGTTGACACCGAGGACGATTACGCCGGGCTGTTCGGAAGCGCATACGGTCTGATTAAAGATGTGACGGTTGAAACCTCATATGTGCGCGGTGCGAGCTATGTCGGAACAATCGCCGGCGATAAGAAGGGTTTGTCTCATAACATCAGAACAGGCAAGGGCCTTGTAAGCGGTCTTGGCATTATCGGTGGTCTTTTCGGCGGACATTATAATGACGGCATTGAAAGCTGCCACAATTCCGCTAATGTTGTTCTTAACACATACATCAAAGACTATACTGCTCATCACCTCGGCGGAATCGCCGGTGAGGTGGAGTTTCACTATATCAGAAACAGCACAAATAAGGGTAATATAACCGCAGAGCTGCCCGATTTTTCCATTCCCGTGGCATGGGATAGTAAGGGTGTCCCGACGAGATATGAGCCGGATACCCCGGCTATCATAAGAGAAAACGAGAAAACGTTTACCGGTGGCATCACATCCAGAATAAAAGAAACCGTAATCGAAAACTGCTATAACACAGGCACAATAACCGGCGGCTTCAATGCCGGCGGCATAATCGGTCTTGGCACGGGGAATATTTCATCCAGCTTCAACACAGGCGATGTCAAGCAGCTTGCCGACCTCTCCCCGAAGCATGCCGGCGGTATAGCGGGCGGGCTGGAGGGCCGCAACTTCTTTATTGAGAATTGCTATAATTTCGGATATATCTCCGCAAACTTCGCGGGCGGAATAGTCGGCAAGAATTATTCCATTGCGCTAAGAAACAGCTACACCACTATAACTCCGTTCACGTCAGAGGGATACTCGCACAGCGCCACTTCAGGCACCACCACCACATACAGCCTTGAAGAGAATTGCTTCTTCTCGGCGTTCCCGCTGCTGAACTTCTATGAGACCATCACGGAAAAAAGCGATGTCCGCGTGAAGACCTCGGATGAAATGAAGGAGCAGGCGTTTGTTGACCAGCTGAATAACGGTGCGAGCGTGTGGGAAATAGACGCAGAAGAGATAAACGGCGGTTATCCAATCCTTTCCGGGATAGAATACGGCGATGAGCCCGTTGAACCCCCGCCGCCCCCGCCTCCGCCACCACCAGGAACATTTGAGTTCACAGACGTCAAGGAAGCCAACTGGTTCTATGAAGATGTCATATTCTGCGCGGAGCTCGGCATAATGAGGGGAACCTCCAAAACCAAGTTCAGCCCCGGCAGCATGATGACGCGCGAAATGTTCGTCACTGTGCTTGGCAGAATGGCCGAGCTTTCGGGTGCGGAGACCGATGGCTTTGAAAGCGAATTCACAGATGTCCCGAAAAATGGAGACTATTATAAATACATAAGCTGGGCGAATAGCAACGGAATTGTAAATGGCATAAGCAAAACCAAGTTCGGCTATAAGCAGACGGTAACCCGCGAACAGGCTGCCACGTTTGTGATGAGATACGCCGATTTCATGGGCTATGAGCTGCCCCTGCTCACAGACGGCGACCTCGCGAAGTTCTCAGATGAGAAAAGCATCTCGAAATACGCGCGCCCGTCAATGATTCGTATGGTTGAGGCACAGCTCTTTGAGGGATACAGAAGCAAGGCTCCGACGCCGGGCGAGTATGTATATACACTCAAGCCTAAGGCGGGCATCAAGCGCAGCGAGGCCGCCAAGGTCTTCCATCAGTTCATGGAAGCAGTTGAAAAGTAAGCGAAAATGAGAAGCACCTGTCGCATACATGTGATGGGTGCTTTTTCTATGATTTCAGCAATTTAGTTGACGAAAGCGCCGCTATCATGGTATCATAATATTTATTCCGGTTATTCTGAAGCTGGCAGGTGACGAGATGGACGGCAACGCTAACAAAATCACTGTAATCTGCGGGCACTACGGCTGCGGAAAGACGAATCTCGCGCTCAACCTTGCGCTTGAATCTGCCCGAGAGAAAAAGACCGCCATCGTGGATATGGACATCGTGAACCCGTATTTCCGCACGTCGGAGTACGGCGCATTGCTGGCTGATGCGGGCATAAGGCTTATTTCACCCGTCACAGCCAACACCACGCTCGATACCCCCGTCCTGCCGCCGGAGCTGAACTCGATATTCATTCCGTCCGGCACGAATATTCTTATTGATGCGGGCGGAGACGATGCCGGCATCACGGCGCTTGCGACTGTCAGCGATAAGCTTGCCTCAACCGGTTACGAGATGCTTTATGTTATTAACAGATACAGAATCCTCTCGCAAACGCCGGAGGAGGCTGCCGAGCTTCTTCGTGAGATTGAGGGCGCTTCACGCCTCAAGGCGTGCGGGATTGTCAATAACTCGCATCTCGGCGTGGAAACGACATTCGATACCGTTGAAGCCTCACTGCCTTTTGCCGAGGAAACAGCGAAACTTCTCAATCTGCCCCTTCTCTGCAACACAATTCCCGATTTCGCGGTGGGGGCGCGCACACCCAAATCCGATATGAAAATCGTAAAAAGGCTTGTGAAGTTTCCTTGGGAGGATTGCTCTTGAAAACTCATAACTGAATGATTCAATCTGATTACAACCATTTCTTTTATATAAAAAGCACGAAGCGCAACAGCAATTATTCGCTGCGCGCGTCGCTACGCCGCTGGCCAACGGCTCACTATCAATTATACATTGCATTTACAGGGAGGAAATTATGCCGAATATCACAGTAGACGAGCTTGTATGCAAGGGCTGCTCAATGTGTGTGAACGCGTGCCCGCTTAACATCATTGCCCTTGACGAAACAAAAATCAACGCAAAGGGGTATCATCCCGCGAAGCTTATTGCGCCTGAAAAATGCACGGGCTGCACTTCGTGCGCGACGATGTGCCCTGACACGGCGATTACGGTGGAAAGGTGATGGGAATGGAAAAGATGAAGGTTTTGATGAAGGGGAACGAGGCGCTTGCGGAGGCGGCGATACAGGCGGGCTGCCATCATTTCTTCGGGTATCCGATAACCCCGCAGACAGAGCTTGCCGCCTATATGGCCAAAAGAATGCCGAAAATCGGCGGAGTTTATCTTCAGGCGGAATCTGAAATAGCCGCGGTGAATATGGTGCTGGGCGCTTCGGCGGCCGGAATCAGGGCAATGACTTCCTCAAGCTCGCCGGGCATAAGCCTTAAGGCGGAGGGAATCTCCTACATGGCGGGCTCGGATTTGCCCGCTCTCATAATCAATGTTCAGCGCGGCGGCCCCGGTCTCGGCGGAATCCAGCCGGGTCAGGCGGATTACTATCAGGCTACCAAGGCCACGGGTCACGGGGATTTCCATATCCTCGTCTATGCGCCGTCAACCGTGCAGGAAATGGTCGATTTAGTCTCCGTTGCGTTTGATAACGCCGATAAATACAGAATGCCCGCGATGATTCTCGCAGACGGTATGCTTGGGCAGATGATGGAGCCCGTCGAACTGCCTGCCGAGCGCAAAACGGCGCAAATTGAGAAGCCGTGGGCGGCAAGCGGGCATCAGAATAAGCGTGAGCATAATGTGGTAAATTCGCTGTATCTCAAGCCCGAAGTCCTTGAGGAAAAGGTCGTTGAGCGCTTCAAGAGATATGATGAAATAAAGAAAAATGAGCAGCGCGCGGAGGAATATCTCACCGATGACGCCGAGGTAATCCTCGTGGCATACGGCGCAAGCTCACGCGTCGCCCGCAGCGCGGTAAATAAGGCGCGCGAAAGCGGAATAAAGGCGGGCCTACTTCGCCCGATTTCCCTTTGGCCGTTCCCCGTTGAAGCGGTGAGGAAGGCGGCGGATACAGCAAAAAACCTGCTCACGGTAGAGATGAGCATGGGGCAGATGGTAGATGACGTAAGGCTCGCCGTTGAGGGCAAAGCGCCGGTTCACTTTTACGGCAGAACTGGCGGTATGATTCCCACGCCCGAAGCGGTGACGGAAGAAATAATCAAGATAACGGAGGGCAAATGATGGCAACAGTATTCACAAAACCGCAAGCGCTGACAAATGCGCCTCTGCATTATTGCCCGGGCTGTACGCACGGCATTACGCACCGGCTCGT
>DBCZ01000024.1 GCA_002293315.1 Ruminococcaceae bacterium UBA945 | reverse complement strand
ATAACAGCCTCCGCCTTCAGCTTCATCAGTTTAAGTTTCATTTTGCCTCCCCTATGCCTCCATTAAATTATTCCGCGATACAGAAGCCCTCTTGTATAGGGCTTCTCGTGCTTTTCGGCCTTTCGGAATTCTTCCAGTATTTCCGCGCATTCGTCCGCGCTTTCAATCGTGAAGCGGATTACACCGTAATCTATGCCCTTGATTTCGCTCAGCCTATCACCCATATACAGCGGCACGCTGTTAAGCACCTCTATATACTTGGCTTTTCCTGCGTTGGCACACATCACGAGAAAGGTGACGTTCTTCCTGTCTGTTATGGCGCTCTTTCCATCGCAACCCTTACAGCCAAGGTGAGAAGCAGGGCAGTTCCTCGTCAGCATCAGAGCCTGATGGCCGTAAAGCATGAGCCCGCGGGGGATTCCGCCTTTAATCTTATTTACCTCTGCCAGCTTCAGCTCTATCGAAAGCTCTGCCGCCGCAACCCCGTTTGCCTCAAAAAAGTCAAGCGCGGAGGAATTCGTGATATTCAGTGAATAGCCGCCCAGTATCTCGGCGTTCATCTCTCTGCAAAGCTCCACAGCACCGATGTTGTAGCAGATAAATCCATCGCAGCCCGCTTTTTTAAGCTCGCTGATTCTTCCCTTGATTCGCTCCTCCTCTGCCATGCCGAAGATTGCCCGCGGTATTTCAAACGCGATTCTTTCTTTGCCTATGCCGAGCTTCTCTATCTCGGCCAAATCCGCAAACAGCGGAAAATACGCGCGCTCAATCGCCGATAAATCCGTATGCACCGCCTGATTCACATTTCTGAAGGCCACATGCAACGCAAAACACTTATCCGGTCTTTTTCCCGTATATCCGGCGTTCAGCTTATTTTCAGCGAGCCTTGAATCGAAGGGAATCGGCCCGCGCCTTGCTTTCACCTCAAGCAAAGCGGTGATTGCCTCTCTGCGCAAAGCATTCAGCTGTGAGATTGTTATATCAGCGCCACCGGCTGGTACTGCTGTTTCTGTCGCCAAAAATGGAGTTCCGCCTGTTTTGCCGAGCTGCTCGGCACACCTTTCGGCTAACAGTTTATTCATGCCCTCTGCTCGCGGCAAGCTGACGCTCACCGAGTGACTTCCGCTCACTGCTGTAAGAATAACAGAATCTCCGTTTTCCTCCAGCGTGAAATCAACGGGCAAAGCCTGCCGCTCCTTATGATAAAGTGCCTGAAGCCGCTTCAGAACTGCGCCGTCAGCACTTGTGACATCCTCTTTCGTGCGCACGCCGAACATTTTACCGCCGGTTTTTCCCTCGAGATAGCCGTTCGTGAAGCCGGAGCGCGAGAATACGGCCTCCAGATTCCCTAGTAAATCCTGCGGAATTTCCTCGCCGTCCACTGCTTTTCTCACGGCTGAAACCGCAGCTGCCACGTATTCCGGTCTCTTCATTCTGCCCTCTATTTTTAGAGAAGCAACTCCCGCTTTTTCAAGGCTTTTTACCTCACTGATTGCGCTTAAATCCTTAAGGCTCAAGGCATATTCAGATTTTCCGTGAAAAAACGGAAGCCTGCACGGCTGGGCGCACATGCCACGGTTGCCGCTTCTTGAGCCGAGCATCGCGCTGAAATAGCACTGCCCCGAAACAGACATGCACAGCGCACCGTGGACAAAAACTTCCGGCTCTATGCCGGAATTCCGGCTTATTTCTTCAATTTCGGCCAAAGACAGCTCGCGCGCAAGCACCGCCCGCTTCGCCCCTGCTTTATCAATGAACCTCGCCCCGCTCGGATTGTGTATGCTCATCTGTGTGGAAGCACAAAGCGGCAGATTCGGCGCGCATTCGCGCAGAATACCGAAAAGCCCCAAGTCCTGGATTATTATGCCGTCCGCCGGAATTTCACACAGTCTCTCCACAAATTCCAGCGCTTCACGGAGATCACTGTCTTTCAGGAGGGTGTTCACCGTCATGTAGACCTTGACGCCGCGCTCATGACAGAATTTCATCGCAGCTTTAATCTCATCAAGCGTGAAGTTCTGTGCATTCGCCCTTGCGCCGAAGCTTTTGCCGCCCATATAAACGGCGTCAGCTCCTGAAAAAACGGCAGCTTTTATGGATTCTTCCCCGCCCGCGGGCGCAAGAATCTCTACTTTACTCCTCATTCTTCTCGAAGAAGCTGATAAAATTCTCTCCTGATAAATCGTCGCTTCTGAGCGGGTTTTTGAGCGGCACGGATTTATCGCGCTTCTCCTCCTGCGGCGCCGGAGCGGCCGCACCTGATTGCTCTATGCTCTTGCGCAGCCTGTCGTTCTCCTTTTCAAGCTCGAAAACTCGGCTTTCAAGCTTCTGCTTCTCCTCTGAAAGCGCGCCGGAGGCAGGCTCTTTGAGCAGCGCCTCAGTCTCCTCCCAAAGCTGCTTATTCTGTTTTTGAAGCTCTACCGTTCTGCGCTCAAGCTCAAGCGCCTTGCGCTCGGTTTCGGTCAGGCGATCCTTCATCCTGGCCACCTTCTCCTCGCTTTTCCGTGATTCGTCGATGAAGCTCAAAGCGGTCATTACCGCCGCTGATTCGCGCGTAATCATCGGTGAAGAAGAGGTGATGCCCGTCATCGTTTTTCTCACCTCTGCCGCAAGCTCTTCTATATATTCCTCCGGTTCTTCCGTGATGATGCCGCAGACCACGCCGTTTATGTCGAGTTTTATACGTTTCTTCTCCATTTTTGCCCTCCTACAGCTTTCTCGCACTTTTCTTAGATTATACTAAATATAGGCGCAATAGTAAAGGCTTCCGGCGCATTTAGTGCTTATAATGCTTTCAAGAATATATTTGCGCATTCCGTCACATAAATTCAACATAGGCGCGACACACAGATTTCTTTTGCCATTTTACAGCTATTATGGTATACTTGCTGTGATTTAATTCAGCACATTAAAATGAGTGGAGGCTTTATGGATTACAATCTTTCTGTAAGTGAAATAAAAACCGCGCTGAAGGACACACTTTCTCAAAATTTTGCCGTATCCGTCAGCGACGCAACCAACGAGGAATATTACAAGGCTCTCGCGCTTGTGGTGAGAGAGCTTTTAGCCAAGGGCAGGGCGGAATTCATTGAGAGTGCCGACAAAACCCAGACCAAGAAAATATACTATCTCTGCATGGAATATCTGCTCGGGCGTTCACTGCGCAACAATCTCTTCAATTTGGGTTTGGAAAAAAACGTGCGCACCGCGCTTGATGAAATGGGCATAAAGCTTGATTCCATCTATGATGTTGAGCCTGACGCCGGCCTCGGCAACGGCGGCCTCGG
>DBCZ01000034.1 GCA_002293315.1 Ruminococcaceae bacterium UBA945 | reverse complement strand
ATAAAGCTTTTTTGCGAGTGCCACACGCGCCGGGCGAACATCAGCCACCGCGACTATCTTTATTTTATCGGGAAAAAGGTTCTGCATTGAGGCATATGTGCTGCCTCTATCGCCGAACCCGGCGATTGCCACTGAGAGCGGTTTCTTCATTTTCAAATCCTTCCGGGCATATTTTTGAGCCGCTTCGCGCCGATGAAATATCAACCCTGCTTCTTCACTGTTTTACTTTCTTTGGGCTTTTGTGTATAAAAGAGCTTTCCGCTTCGCTGCATTCTCATCATTCTGAGGCTTTCCAGCAGCACGAAGACCGCTATGCCTGCGCAGCCGATGATTCCATAAGTGCTCGGGCCTATGAGAAGCTCTGTTTCCGCGCTTGTAAAATAGAGCGGAACAATGGCAAGAGATTGAATTCCGCTGCGGAAAAACGCACCGGCATATGCAGAGCCGGTCCTGAATGAGAAATAAGACGCCATCATTCCAATCAGGAAAAAGACAACGACGCCGACCAAAATTCCGAAAAGCGGAGCACCGGCGTAGTCGCCGCCATAGCGGAAGCCCAGCGCGAACATCGGGATATACCACACCGCCCAGCAGGCGCTTGTGATAGCCGAGGCCTTGAGGGCGGAATTCTTTCCTTTGATGGATGCCTCCACCTCGTGCAGAAGAAAGCCGCGAAAGCCGATTTCCTCAAATAATGCAAAAAACGCCGACAGCAGTGGCCCGACCAGCACTGACATTGCAAGCACTCCGTTAAAGCGTGCCTGCGCGTCTTCAGGCGTCAAGCCTCCGCTTATCAGGGCATTGATATAGTCTGCGGCATCGGCCTGATAGATACTTGGGTTCAGCGCAAAGAAGGCCGCCGCGCCGAGAATCATGCACACCGCCGGAAGAAGATATGAAATGAGGTAAGTGGTGATGGTGCGAAGCGCAAAATGCGGGTGAGCATACATGCCCTCAAGATTTATCGCTTCGTTTCTCCGCCTGCGGATTATTATCAGCGCGATAGCGGGAACAAGCATTGCGAAGTTAAGAACCCATGTGAATGTTTCATCTCCATAGCGCACACCTGCGATAAACGAGATGAGCATGGCAACCCACACAACGCCGAAAGTGATCGCCAGAAACATGTTTATGTCTTTTTCCAGAAATTTCTTCATCTATGCACCCGCCTTGTTGATTTTACCTATATCCGTTCGATAAGCCACGCCGTCAAAGCGAATCTGCGAAACCGCTGAATATGCCTTTTCAAGCGCCGCCTCGAGTGTTTCAGCCTTAGCCGTCACACCCAACACACGGCCGCCGTTTGTGAGGAATTTGTTCTCCTCACTCTTTGTTCCGGCATGATATACCGTAACATTTTCATAATCAAGCTGCCCGTTTCCATTCAGCCCGAAAATCTCTTTGCCCTTCTCATAAGCCGCGGGATAACCTCCGCTCGCCATGATTACGCAGGCGCACGCGGCATTCTCCCACTCAATATCAATTTCAGAAAGCCGATTCTCATATATGGCAAGAATGATGTCAATGAAATCAGTTTTGAGCAGAGGCAACACCACCTGCGCCTCGGGGTCGCCGAAGCGGGCGTTGTATTCAATCACCTTCGGGCCGTCATCGGTGAGAATCAGTCCGAAATAAAGGCAGCCCTTGAAGGCTCTGCCCTCTTCTCTCATCGCCGCTATCGTCGGCAGAAAGATTTTTTCCATGCACACTTTTGCGACTTCGGGAGTGTAGCGCGGGTTAGGGCTGATTGTCCCCATGCCGCCGGTGTTGGCACCCATATCGCCGTCTTGTGCGCGCTTGTGGTCCTTAGAGGAAGCCATCGGCTTAATCGTTACGCTGTCTGTGAAAGCCAGCACGGAAACCTCCGTGCCCTCAAGGAATTCTTCAACGACGATTGTCTTGCCTGAAGCGCCGAAAATTCCGTCATTTATCATGGATTTTACGGCGCCTTCAGCCTCCGCTTCATTCTCGGCGATAATCACGCCTTTGCCGAGCGCGAGACCATCCGCCTTTATTACCACAGGATATTTATTCTGCTTTTTTATATACTGCATTGCCGAGGCCGCGTCAGTGAAAGTATCATAAGCAGCGGTGGGAATGCCGTATTTCTTCATCAGAGCCTTGGAAAACGCCTTGCTTCCCTCAATTATCGCTGCGGCTTTATTCGGCCCGAAAGTCTTGATTCCTGCGGCTTCCAGAGCGTCAACCATGCCCGCGACAAGCGGGTCATCAGGCGTGACAAAAACCAAATCTATTGCGTTATCCTTTGAAAAATTGACGATACCTGCAATATCCATTGCACTTATGTTCACGCACTCGGCGTCTGCAGCGATTCCCGCATTGCCGGGCGCGCAGTAAAGCTTTTCAGCCTTAACGCTCTCTTTAAGCTTCCTCACGACGCTATGCTCACGCCCGCCGCTTCCGATGACAAGAATTCTCATTGCTACTCCGTTTTTACTTTAATGATGGAAGAGCCTAATGCCCGTAAACGCCATTGCGATACCGTATTTATTGCAAGCTTCGATGACGTTATCATCGCGGATTGAGCCGCCCGGCTGTGCCACTGACGTTACGCCGCTCTTGCTTGCGCGCTCAATGTTGTCGCCGAACGGGAAAAACGCATCGCTCCCCAGGGCGACATCACTTAAGGTTTTCAGCCACTCCGCGCGCCCGGCTCTCGTGAACTCTTCGGGCCTATGCGTAAAGAAATTCTGCCATATGCCGTCTGAAATCACATCTGCGCACTCGTCGGAGATATAGACGTCGATCGTGTTATCACGGTCGGCGCGCCTGATGCCTTCCTTAAAGGGCAGCTCCATGACCTTGGGGCTTTGCCTTAGATACCAGTTATCTGCTTTATTCCCCGCAAGGCGCGTGCAATGAACCCTGCTCTGCTGCCCCGCGCCCACGCCGATAGCCTGCCCGTTTTTGACATAGCAAACTGAATTTGACTGCGTGTATTTCAGCGTGATAAGCGAGACGACTAAATCGCGCTTTTGCTCCGCGGACAGAGAGTTGTTCCGCGTGACGATATTCTCAAGCAGGCTTTCATCTATTTTCAGCTCGTTTCTGCCCTGCTCAAAGGTCACGCCGAAGACGTCCTTATGCTCAATCGGGGCGGGCTGATAACCGTCGTCAATTTTCACGACGTTATAGCTTCCCTTGCGCTTGGATTTGAGAATCTCCAACGCTTCATCGGTGTATCCGGGCGCGATGACGCCGTCTGATACCTCGCGGGAAAGCAGCTTTGCGGTCTCCTTATCGCAAATATCGGAGAGCGCAGCCCAGTCGCCGTAGGACGACATTCTGTCCGCTCCTCTCGCCGCTGCATAGGCCGAAGCAATCGGCGAGAGCGGTAAGTCGTCTACGAAGTAAATCTTTTTGAGCGTATCGGAAAGCGGCACATATACCGCTGCCCCCGCCGGGCTGACATGCTTAAACGAAGCCGCTGCGGGCAAGCCTGTTGCGGCTTTAAGCTCCTTCACAAGCTGCCAGCTGTTGAGGGCGTCAAGAAAATTGATATATCCCGGGTTGCCGTTTAAGACTGTAACCGGCAAATCTCTGCCGTCTTTCATGTAAATCCTTGACGGCTTTTGATTTGGGTTGCAGCCGTATTTCAACGCGATTTCTTTTGCCATATGTCCTCCGTTATGCGTATTTATTAATGATTTTAGTCATATGCTCTTTCGTTTCAGTATTGATAAACCTCACGAACAGCGATATTTTATTATCTTCGTCAAGCGAGCTCCATATTTCATCCGTCACAGCGTCAATATCTCCGCAGAGCTTCACAGTCTTGGGTTCACCCTCGAATGAGGGCACGGGGTTGCCGTCTGATTTATATGTGTGAATCAGATGGCCCACTCCCTCGGCGGGTTCATGCTCAAAGAAAAAGCGCTGAGTGCTTTCCATATCTGAATTGAAGCTCTTGAGAATAGAGAGCTTGTAATCAAACCCGTCTGTTAAGTCAATTAGGCCGGAAATGCGCGGGGTAAGAATGGGCGGATCCGGCTCAAATGTGCGTGTGCGCAGTGCCTCCTCAAATGTGCGTCCTGCTTTGATGAAATCCGCGATTGTGTCGGTCTGATCTCCGTTCGTCACGATTATCCTATCGCCGACTGCTTTTACGGCGTTGTAAATCACCAGTGACGGATCTGTCACCTTGGAAATATCCACCGCTGTCGTTCGCAGGCCGCTGTCGGTCTCTTCAAATCGCCTGTTGCGGCTGTTCTCGCTTCGCCCCATGATGAAATAAGCGGCAACGGCGCTTTTGCCATCATCGCTCTTCCCTATTATTATGCCCCTGCCGGGGTATGCGTTGCCCTTCAGGGAGTCTGTTATTGATTTAATCATGCGTTTCTCCATGCTCATTTATTCTAACCGTGTTCCCGATTACTTCCAGCCTGCCCTCGCAGAACAGCGAGACGGCTTTCTTGAGAAGCACCCACTCGGCCTCCTCCATCACGCGTTTTTGCAATGCTTCCGGGGTGTCGCCGAGTTTAACCTCAACAGGTTTTTGTAAAATAATCGGCCCGCCGTCACAGATTTCGTTGACAAAATGCACCGTTGCACCAGTGAGCTTGACTCCTCTTTCAAGCGCCGCCTCATGCACACGCAGCCCGTAAAATCCTTTTCCCGCAAACGCCGGAACCAACGCTGGGTGAACATTTATTATGCGGTTNNATCTGATATAACTGTCAGAAAGCCCGCCAGAACCACTAAATCTATATTTCTCTCATTTAGCTCGGCCGCGAGCTTTTCACTGTATTCCTCGACGCTCGCGAAATCCTTGCGCATGAGCGCCACGGCGTCAATGCCATGTTTTTCTGCCCGCTCAAGCGCGTAAGCGCCGGCTTTACTGGATATGACAACGGCTATTTCGCCGTTCTTGATTTCACCGCTCTCCTGNNGCGTCAATCAGCGCCTGAAGATTCGTGCCGCCGCCCGAGACAAGCACGCCGATCTTCAGCATAGGACGACTCCCTCGTCTCCCATTGTGACTTCACCGATGATGTGCGCTTTCTCGCCCGCCGCATTGATGGCTGCCACGGCCTTGTCGGCAGTCTCTTTAGAAACCGCCATGCACATGCCTATACCCATGTTGAATGTATTGAACATGTCGCGTTCGGGGAT
>DBCZ01000037.1:9172-9307 GCA_002293315.1 Ruminococcaceae bacterium UBA945 | reverse complement strand
GCCATAAATAGATTCTTCTTTGTTGCTCTATCCATAATGCCCTCCGAAAATTTATTTTCAAATAAGCTTCATAATGCCGGAAATTTCCATATTTAATTCATTATACACGATGGCTCTGTCAAATGCAATAATATC
>DBCZ01000037.1:5742-9138 GCA_002293315.1 Ruminococcaceae bacterium UBA945 | reverse complement strand
TCTTTTATAAACACAAGGAGAACTCGAAAATGACGCAAGCCAAACTGCTTTCAATCGGAAGCGTGAGAGAAATATACCAAAACCGAATGAAAGCGGATTTTCCCGCTTCAGAGCTTCGCCCGCTTAAAAGCATAGAAGCCCTCATCGAAGCCGGCAATTCGTTTATGTTTTCATATGAGGAGAATGGCGAAATTCTCGCCTATGCAATGTTTTCAAAGAGTGATGAATCCAGCTTTGCGCTGCTCGATTACTTAGCAGTTTCAAAGAACATGCGCGGGATGGGAGTTGGCGGGCAGTTCATCGCAGAGTTTGAGGATATGCTCACAGGGAGAGCGATAACCGGGATAATCCTCGAGGTGGAAAGCCCTGACAAGGCCGCCGATGAAGATGATTTGCTCCTGCGAAAGCGACGCGTAGATTTCTATCTCAAAAACGGCTGCAGGGTGAGCCGCGTGCGCTCAAAGCTTTTCGGCGTGGATTATCGCCTGATGTACTCCTCCTTTTCAGGAGAAGCCGTACCTGATGACGCGCTCAAGCTCGCGCTGAATCAGGCATACCGCACGATTCTTTCGCCGTATGTTAAATCCGAAACCGGATTCAGGCTTTTTGCGAGAGTCTTCGCGAGGGTGTGGATTGAAAAATAAAAGGTCTGTCATTTCTGACAGTCCTTTTATTTTGACCGCGAAGTCACTCCGTTTTTTGTAACGAAATGCT
Organism: Ruminococcaceae bacterium UBA945; assembly: GCA_002293315.1. Lineage (GTDB taxonomy): Bacteria > Bacillota > Clostridia > Oscillospirales > Acutalibacteraceae > Scatolibacter. The sequence continues at coordinate 8,424 of DBCZ01000037.1, read as the reverse complement.
TGATTTCTCCGGTGATACGCTTCAGCTCCGTTTTGAAGAAATCGGGGTAAATCGGCTCGTCTGAAAGCTCGTCAATCGGCAGCCAGCGGTGTTCTACCTCGCCGTAGTCTTCCGTGTGCCCGCCTCGCGACTCTTTCAGCTGTGGGTTCGGCTTCATGAGGAAAAACAGTGAAATCTCATGGAAGAACTCTCCGCTCACGTCAAATGTGAAGAAATTTTCATGAACGAAAATGAGCCTGTCAATTTCAAGCCGCACTCCGGTTTCCTCGAAAACCTCCCTCAGTACGCTATCTTCCGCAGTGGCGCCGAACTTCACCCTGCCGCCCACCGTGTAATAAAACGGCATGCCGCTGTTTTTAACCATGAGGATTCTGCCGCCATCAATTATTATCGCGCCGACGCGATAATTGAACCTGCCGCCCTCCATTTTAATGGATATATCCTTCTCAGCCATCTTTTCGCCTCGCCTAAGAATTCAAATCGTTCTTTATTTGCGTCGTGGAAATCTCTGGAGTTCGCTCAAGATAAACCACCTCGCACTGCTCCTTGAGGAAATCGAACTTGCCGCGCCAGTCGTCACCTATTACGAATGTGTCCACGTGATATTCCGCAACGTCCGTTTTCTTCTGCTCCCAGTTCTCTTCGGGTATGACGAGGTCAACATAGCGAATCGCCTCGAGCAGATGCTTGCGCTTTTCATAGTCGAAATAGCATTTTTTCTGCTTCTCCTTCCAGTTAAATTCGTCTGTTGAGAGCGCGACGATTAGATAATCCCCGTGCTGCTTTGCTCTCCTCAGAAGATTTATGTGCCCGTAATGAAGCAAATCAAATGTGCCGTAGGTTATAACTCTTTTCATCCTGCTCTCCTTTATTCCTTTGCTTTTCGCTCGATAATATCGGCTGCGCTTACCGCCGCCTTGCCCGTCTCGTTCATTCGGAATTCTTCATTAAACTCCGCAATTTTCTCAGCCTGCCGCTCTGCGTCAAAAGCATTTATCAGCTCAACCAGCTTATCATTGCCCTCAGCTGCGTCGAAGGGCAGCTTTTTAATATCAAAGTAGAAATTCCTGTCTCCCGCATAGCTTTCCAAATCATTCACGTAGAGGAAGCAGGGCTTCTTTGTCAGCATATAATCAAACATCACCGATGAATAATCTGAAACCATCGCGTCTGAAAGCAGATATAAATCAAGGATATCGGGATAATCCGAGGCGTTTATCACATATTTTGAATCCAGCTTCAGCTCCTTGGCCTTATCGGCGACATTCGGGTGCAGCTTCGCCAAAATCTTCCATTCCCCGCCGAATTTCTCTTCAAGCGCGGCGATGACGCGGTCGTAGGCCATGTCGTAGACCTCCAGCCCCATGCCCTTTCTGAACGTCGGCGCATATAGAAGATACTTCGTCTTCTCGCTCAGAGACAGCGCCTCTCTTGCCTTGGCTTTCATGGATTCGTCGCCGTTCACAAGCACGTCATTGCGCGGAAAGCCGCATTCAATCACATCGCCGGCATACCAAAACCCGCTTCTGTAAATCTCCGTCAGAAAGCTGCTGTTTGAAAGCATTAAGTCGCACATCTGCGAATCCTTCCTCGCGGCCTTGATATAGTCCGGCGGCAGTGAGCTTTCGGCGTCTTTTTCAATCCTTTTAAGCGGAAAGCCGTGCCATGTCTGGATATAGAACTGCCCCTCACCCTTTTGGGTGTATGCCCATTTGCGGCAGTTATCCACCCAGAATTTTGCCTCGCATTGAAGCTTTATCGCCTCCGGCGAATCAATAACTAACGGCACAATTTCCGGCGGCAGGCTCTTTGCCTCCTCTGCGGATTTCACTATCCAATAAAGCTTGAAGCCGCCTCTTTTTCTCAGCTCCTCCGCAATTGCGCGGGGGCTATCTGAGTAGCCTCTGCCGTAATAGCTCTGGAAAACAACCATATGCGGGTCTTTCTTCATGGAAGATAACCTCTTCCACATAAGATTACGCCTGACTTTATCAAAAAAGCTCATCCTTCCTCCTCTCATTCATCATCGTTAATATGTTCATATACTTCATCCTCAAGCTTTGCCTCATCAAGCGCGCCCGGCTTCATCAGATGCCGGTTCTTGACGATTATAATAACCCGGTACATCAAAACGAAGAACTCCGTGCAGCAGGTGAGAATGCAGATTGAGAAAAGCGAGATTGCGCCTGTAAGCGCCAAAACCGCCAAGGCGGCTATATGGATTATCGTGCCGATATTCACGGACATATTCGCGTGCTTCACAAGCCCCATCGGGTTGAGCGTCGGGAAGCCGAACATATAGTTCGGCAGGGAAATAGCAACCACAGGCATAAGCGCGCGCAGAGCCATAACCACATTGCCCGTGCCGTTTTCCTCGCCCAGCCACAGCAAGCAGATTTGCTCGGCAAAGATGAACACCACCGTGCAGCCTACAAGGATAATCGGGAAGGTCAGCACAAGTGCTTTTTTGATTACGGAAAAGTTGCGGCTTTTCATCACGCTGGGATAAACGCTGTCTGTGATGGGGCTGACGATGCCAAGCCGAGCCGCGTCGATAAGCGTGTTCGCCGCGCCGTAAGCTCCTGAAAGGGTCTTCGTCGGATCAACGAACCATTCCAAAACGAACACATTCACCTTGCCGTAAACGGTGGATGCTATCCGTGACACAAAGAACTGCGAGGC
>DBCZ01000037.1:334-5734 GCA_002293315.1 Ruminococcaceae bacterium UBA945 | reverse complement strand
TTCAGCTTCGTTTTCATGTGCCAGTAAATCACAAGCACCGCGACGGCGTTTCCGATTATTTCAAACAGCGGGAGCATATAGTAATCCTCCGGCTCCTTGAAAAAGACGAAAATCATCGCGGTTGAGAAGGTTTTGATTATAATCGTGCGAAGCGTAATAGCAGACATCTTCTCGAAGCCCTTGTAGAGATAATCCGGCACCATCGCCATCACGATTGTTGATGCAAGGTAGAGCCAGTAGGTCATTCTTTCGGCGGGCCCCATGTTCATGAAGCCTATATATACACCCATGAATATCACCGAAACGCCGCTGAAGAAAAGCTTTGAAAGCGTGACGGTCGTCACAATCTTCCTGATTTTCTCGGTGTCCTCCCTGTGCTTCGAAACCTCGCCGATGGAGTACATCATGAAGCCGAAATCAATGAAAAGCTGGAAGATTTGCCGTGCCGCCAGCGCCAGCTGGATTATGCCGAAGCCCACGCCGTCCACGATTCTTGAATAATATCCCTGCGCAATAAAGCCCAAAAGAAGCTGCACGACATACAGCAGTGAAAGCATGAACGTGTTCACCGCGATTCTATTGCTCTTCAGTTTTGTGAATTTCTCTCTGAGGCCCATAGTTTATCCTTTTATTTTGAAGATAAGCGAAATGGTGCGATACCTTTTCTTCTCAAGCAGATTGAAAAGGATTTTCTCGTTTTTCGTCAGCATATGCAGATACTTGTTCTCTCTGTAATTGGGGAAAATTGCCTTGATAAAATCCGCGAACTCATCTAAAAGCGCGTGTTTCCTGTCTATTCTTATCACACGCACGCTCGCGACGATATAAACATGATAGAGCGTGAGGAATTCAAGCTCGCCATGGAATTCTTCGAATTTCCCCTTTTCCTTGAAAAAGCCGGTTAAGTCTTCAAACGCTTCGATAATTTCCCTGTTCCTGCCGGCGTTAATATTCTTCGTTATTGAGCCCTCACGGCTCAGGTAATTATACAGCACCTCGGGGATATATACAATCTTCTCGGTGAAAAGCATTAGCTTCAGCGTTGTGCGGATATCCTCATACCACACTCCTGCGGGGAAAGCTATGCCTGATTCCATAAAGAGCATTCTTTTATACGCCTTGTTGCACGCTGCCGGCAGGCTGATGAGCATATCCTTCTTTTCATTGAGCGAAAGAGGCCTGTTCTTCTCAATGCCGTCAATCAAAGAAGCCAGCGCGAAACCCTTTTCATCAACGGAGCGTATGCCGAAAATCACCATGTCCGCGCCGTGCTTTTCTCCTGCCTCAAGCGCTTTTTCTATCGTTTCCTCATCGAGATAATCATCGCTGTCGAGGAAGAAAAGCCAGTCTGCTGCCGCGGCCCTTATTCCGGTATTCCGCGCACCGCCAAGCCCCGCGTTCTCCTGATGAATCACCTTGATTCTATCGTCGCGCATGGAATATCCGTCGCAGATTTCCGGGCTTGCGTCGGTTGAGCCGTCGTCCACGAGAATTATTTCAATGTCGCGCTCTGATTGATTCATCGCAGATTCAATACATTTGCCGAGGTATTTTTCCACATTGTAAACCGGGATAATAACTGCCGCTTTCATGCTGCCTCCTTTATTTTTCCAGCGCGATAACTCCTGTTCTCGCCACCTCTCTGATGCCGAACGGCTTGAGCAGCTCAAACAGCGTATCGCATTTCTCATGCTCGCCCGAGAATCTCACCGTCACGCCCGTTTTTGAGACGTCGGCTATCTCGGCCTTCATCAGCTCTACAATATGATTGATTTCCGAAAGGTTCGCCTTATCATAGCCCACCTTGATCAAGAGCAGCTCGCTGCTTACGAAATTGCTGCCGCTCAAATCCCGCACCTTGATGACGGGGATTATCTTGTTGAGCTGCTTCTCCATCTGCTCAAGTGTGTAGTTATCCCCCTCGCCTACTATCGTAATGCGCGAAATGGTCGGGTCTTCGCTTGTGCCAACCGCAAGGCTGTCAATATTATACCCCCTGCGCGAAAAAAGCGACACCACCTTTGAAAGCACGCCGGGCTGATTTTCAACTAAAACCGAAAGCGTATATTTCATCAAAGCCTCTCCTTAAAATCATCGAAAACTCTATATCGTCGGTGTTTCGGGGTCAACGCTGCAAATGAGGACATATGCGCCCGTATGCTCGAGCATTTCCTTTGCCAAGGCGCGCGCTTCATCATTATTCTTAGCGTATGCCGCCTTTATGCCGTATGCCTCCGATAGCTNNTGCCGCGAATTATAGCGCTGGTTCTGCATCTCACGCACCATGCCCAGCCGCCGATTATCCATCACAATGATTTTCACCGCCGCCCGCTCGGCCGAAATAGTAGCAAGTTCAGGCAGGCTCATCTGAAAAGCGCCGTCGCCGCATANNTATGGCCGCAACCTGCCTCGCCGGCAACGCAAGCTTCGCCCCCAACGCGGCGGGAAGCGCGTAGCCCATCGTGCCCAGCCCTCCGCTTGTCAGAAAACGCCCCGATTTAAGCGAAAAATTCCGCGCCGCCCAGATTTGGCTCTGGCCCGGGTCTGCGAGCAAAACGGCATCTCCCTCCATGATTGCCGAAAGCTCTCTTATAAAAGAACGCGGCTCGACGTAATCCTCTCTGTCCTCCCCGTGGAGCTTATACTCTTTTTTCAACCTGCTGACATGGGAAATCCATTCGTCACAGCTCACCTTTTCAATCTTATCCGTCATGGCGGAGAGAACGCTCTTTATATCGCCGACTATCGGAATATCCACGCTCATGTTCTTGCCAATCTCGGCGGGGTCAATATCTATGTGTATCACTGTCTTTTTCTCGGCGAACTGGTTCGGCAGGGCTATGGCTCTGTCTCCCACTCTTGCGCCGCAAAAAATGATTAAATCCGCCTCCTTGATCGCACGGTTCGCATAGCTTCTGCCGAAACGGCCAATCATGCCGAGATATACCGGGGCGTTCATCGGTATCACGCCTATGCCCATCATCGTCGAGACGACAGGCACGCCGCTATTTCCGGCGAAGGCTTTCATCTCTTCTGCGGCATCAGCCAGCACCACGCCGCCCCCGCAGCAGATCATCGGCCGCGCCGCCTGCATAATCGCCTCCGCAGCCTTTTTTATCTGAACGGGGTGCCCCTGTGTTTTAGGCTTATAGCCCACTATATCCGCTTCACTCGGGTAGCTGAACTCACCCATCTGAAGCTGCACCTCTTCGGGAATATCTATAAGCACAGGGCCGGGTCTGCCCGTGCTTGCTATATGAAATGCCTCCTTGAACACACGCGGAATATCCGCGACAGATTTCACAAGATAGCTGTGCTTCGTGAAGCTTTCGCACGCGCCGGTTATATCCGCCTCCTGAAAGCTGTCTCTGCCGAGCTGATTAAGATTCACCTGCCCTGTTATCGCGATAATCGGGATTGAATCCATATATGCGGTTGCGATGCCTGTGATAAGATTCGTCGCGCCCGGGCCGGACGTCGCAACGCACACGCCCACCTTGGACGAAACCCGCGCGTAGCCGCTCGCCATGTGCGCTGAATTCTGCTCCGCCCTCACAAGCACATGCCGTATGCTCGAATTATACAGCGCGTCATAAAATGGGCAGATAGCCGCGCCGGGATAGCCGAAAATCACCTCTGTCCCTTCGGCTTCAAGGCACTTTATCATCATTTCGGCGCCTGTTATTCTGTTTTGTTCAATGCTCACCATAATATTTGCCATATTTTCTCCGGTTATTCCGTAAGCTTCGGCTTAAACACCGCACCCTCTGAGGTCTCTCCCAGTGCCGAGCCGTGATATATTAAATCCACGCCGCTTTTCTCAAGGCGGATTTCGCCTATATCCGCAGGGACTATATTCGCCGCAGTCGAGCTTTCGGGCGTGAGGATAAACTCAATTCCCGTGTCCGAGAATGTTCCGCTGACCTCCGGGTGGCCGTCATACATGATGACCTTAAACGTGAACGTGCCGTCTGTCTTGAGATGTATCTCCGCGGGCGCCGTGAAGGTATCCTGCGCGTAAATATCAGCCTCAGTTTTGCTTTCCGCCGAAACTATCGGCTCTTCGGCTTCTTCCGCTTCGGCGCTTACAGTCGAAGCCTCTTCGGGCGGCGCGGTCGGCAATTCGCCTGCCACGGAAGCTCGTTCGCCGCCTCGGCAGCCTCCGAGAAGTATAATTGCGAGAATCAGCACAAATGAAGAAGCTTTTTTCATGATATATCCCTCTGCGCGCGGGCGTTTAGCTCCATGCCCGCCGTATTTCCAACCAAAAATTCATAATACCCCTGTGCCGCGATCATCGCGGCGTTGTCTCCGCATAAATCCAGAGACGGCATATATACCTCAAAGCCCTTGTCTTCAAGCTCGGCGAGCCGCCGCCTGAGAAGCCTGTTTGCGGACACCCCTCCCGCCACAACGAGCTTATTCGTATTAAGCTCCCGTGCGGCGAGCAGAAAATTATCCATGAGCAAATCCACTACGGCTTTTCTGTATGACGCCGCCAAATCGGCGACATTTACACGCTCTCCCTTTTGCTCTGCGTTGTGCAGAAGATTTATCACTGCCGTCTTCAGCCCCGAAAAGCTGAAATCCAGCGGCGCATTCTCAACGCGCGGCCTCGGCAGTTTATAGACCGTGTCATTTCCGCGTTCGGCGATTTCATCAAGATGAATCCCGCCGGGATACGGCATGCCCATCGCACGCGCCGCCTTATCAAAGGCCTCCCCCGCGGCGTCGTCACGCGTGCGCCCGATAACCTTCAGCCCCACATAGCTCTCCACTTCGATTATATGGCTGTGTCCGCCGGAGACTACGAGGCATAAGAACGGCGGCTCAAGCTCCTTGTTTGTGATATAGTTCGAGGCGATATGCCCTCTCAGGTGATGCACAGGCACTAACTCTTTGCCCGAGGAAAGCGCAAGACCTTTAGCAAAATTCACGCCTACGAGCAACGCGCCGATAAGCCCTGGCGCATATGTCACGGCGATTGCGTCAATGTCCGCTATCGAAAGCCCCGCGTCCCCAAGCGCCTTCTCCGTGACAGCGAAGATTGCCTCGCAATGCCGCCTTGAGGCTATCTCCGGCACCACGCCGCCGTATATTTTATGCTCTTCCACCTGTGACGCGATTACGCTTGAAAGCACCTCTCTGCCGTCTTTTACAACGGCTGCGGCGGTTTCGTCACAGGACGTCTCTATGCCGAGTATATTCATAAGTCTCCCTTATCTTTAAGTAGCTTGGTCATTATCAGCGCGTCTTCCTTCGGCTTGGCGTAAAAGCCCTTACGTCTGCCCGCTTCATGAAAACCCGCTCTTTCATAGAGCCGCACGGCGGAATTGCTCTCCCTGACCTCCAACGATATGAATTCACACTCACGCTTTTCCGCCTCGTCTGTCAGCGCGC
>DBCZ01000037.1:0-309 GCA_002293315.1 Ruminococcaceae bacterium UBA945 | reverse complement strand
GCCCCCGCTTATCGGGAAAAACCGCGATGTTGTCAATATAAGCCTCTCCCGCCACGACGTGCATTCCGCCGTATCCCGCGGTTTCGTTGCCGTCCTCCAGCACTATGAAATATGCCGCAGGATTATCAAGCTGCTCGCGCAGAGATTTTTCGCTCCACGGCTCGGAGAAGCTCATGCGCTCAAGCTCCGCTATTTTTTCAATATGGCTTTCCGCCATTTCGCAAATCTTCATATTTCCGTCAAGCAATAATTATAATGCCTTTCTCCTGTTTGTTCAAGCTACGCCTTGGCCTCATACCATGTTCTGCC
>DBCZ01000076.1:9984-10582 GCA_002293315.1 Ruminococcaceae bacterium UBA945 | reverse complement strand
CCGGCGTATGCTGGGATGTTTCGATTATGGGATTGAGCTTTATGCTGCCTGACGGCCGTTTGCCGCTCGACGCAGAGATTGAAGCTATAGCCTATGCGGAAAAAATGGGAGCGCATATATCCAGCAACAGCTACGGTGCTTATGAGTATGACAGAGCCGAGGATGACGTCATTGCGGCAATCAACCATCTGTTTGTGGCCGCCGCAAGCAATGAAGGAACTAATAACGACTCCACACCTGTTTATCCCGCAAACCTGGATTACGATCATGTCCTCTCCGTCGCCGCGACGAACCCGAACGGCTCGCTCGCAAGCTTTTCAAATTACGGAAGAACCACTGTCCATGTGGCGGCACCCGGAGTCAGGATTTTGAGCACATATCCCACAGCCTTGACTTCTCAAGAGAACCTTCCTTATGTATTCATGGACGGCACATCAATGGCGACGCCGTGCGTTGCCGGAGCTGCCGCACTTGTGCTTTCGAAATATCCAAGTCTCACCCCGCTTGAGATAAAAAATATACTCATCGCCTCAAGCGATAAGATTTCTTCGCTCAGCGGCAAGGTAGTGAGCAACGGGCGCATCAACGTGAATTCCGC
>DBCZ01000076.1:330-9964 GCA_002293315.1 Ruminococcaceae bacterium UBA945 | reverse complement strand
TTTTCATCGGCGAAGAGCCCATTTTCAAAATGGGTGAGGTTGCCTTAAATCCGCAGAAGGTTTGGTATGAAAACGGCAAGCTGATTGCCGACATGTATGTGACCAACGGACGTGCTGAAAGCGTATCGGATATTTCTGTCGAGTATCTGCGTTTATCAAACGACGCGGGAATACTTGCAGAAGGCTCTTTCACACTGCCCAATTCGCTAATTGAGCCGTATTCTTCCGAGGTGTGGACCTTTACCTACAGCGGCTCGATGGTAAAGCAACAGAACGGCGATCTCACAGGCAGACTCAACTGGGCTTATTCTTTAGAGTATTACCTTGGCGAAGGCGGAGCTCCCACCTCTCCCTTCCCCGATGTGAGCCCGAGCAGCTGGTACTTTGACGAGGTCGTTTACGTCAGCGAAAACGGCCTGATGAACGGCAGCGGCGGCAGGTTTGACCCGGACGGCTCGATGACGCGTGCCATGTTCGTGCAGGTGCTTGCCAACAACACACTGAACTATAACGGCAAGCCCGGTGCTTCCGGCTTCTCTGACGTGCCTTACGGCGGCTGGCAGTCAGGCCCTGTTTCTTGGGCAAGCAGCTATGGCATCGTCGAGGGCATAACTTCAACCACCTTCGCGCCTAACCGCTCAGTGTCAAGGGCACAGATGGTCACGATGCTCTATCGTTACGCTTCCGCGTGCGGCATCAGCACTTCATATAGCGGAAACGCTCATCTAAGCTACCCTGACTGGCGCAGCGTCCCGAATTATGCCACTGCCGCCTTCGCGTGGGCGGTTAACAAAGGGGTTATCAACGGCTCTAACGGCAGGCTGAATCCCAGTGCACAGCCAGAAGATCAGAGGTGGCCGCAATGTTCTATCAGGCGAGGAATGTTATCCCGAAGAGCAATGTCACCGGCTCTCCCCAGCCCCCAAAACCGGCTACGCGGGAGTATATCGAGGGCGTGCGGAAAACCTTCGCACAGCTGAAATCTCTTTACGGCCCATCCGATTATCTCGACACCGAGTATGATGGCTACGGCAGCTACTATGATTTTTACTCGTTTGCCGGTCTTCCGGGCGCAGAGTATATGTTTTATATCGGCACAGATGCTTATGACATTGTGAAGGACACTCAAAAGCCCACCAATGTATTCGGCCGTCTGGATCTCCTCGCCCCCGAGCTGGTCGGCCTGCAGATAACCAGCTATGAGCAATATGAAACCTACAGTTATCAAGGCGGCACGTTCTATTACTCGTGGTCTGATTCAACTCAGACGTATACCGTCACTTATAGGAAAAATGACTATGAATACTATATTTCCGTCAGAGGGCAGGATGCACGTCTGCCTGCCGGCACAATCATAAATGTCTCTTATCCGCCCGACGGAATTTAACGCAGAGCAAAGCCCCCTTCAATGAAGGGGGCTTTTATCATCTTACCATTTTACCATCTTAAAACCGGACAGCCGTTGGAATCTTTGAACGAGCCTGTCGCAATCATGATAATATCTACTATCACGCCGATACCGAAAAGCCCGCCTGTGAAGATATAGAGGATGCCCGTGCCAATCTTCCCGGCATAGAAGCGGTGAACCCCTATGTAACCCAAGAAGACGCAGAGCAAAAGCATAACCAGCCTGTTTTTGTAGCTCACAGGCATTCCTGCGTAGTAGTAATTGTTGTTGTATGTGTTGTTCGGCGCCCATTGGCCCGCCTGCTGTGCGTTATACTGCGGCTGAGTGCCGGTCGCCTGTGCGCTGCCGGTCGGTGCGCCGTATTGATACTGGTTTGAGTAATAGTTCTGCTCCGGCGATGTATATGAACGCTGGCTTGGCGGAGCCTGATAATAGCTCTGCTGTGTTAACGGTGTTCCGCAATTCGGGCAATAAGCGCAGCCTTCGGATTCTGCCTTGCAATTTGGACAAATCATAATGTCTCCTCCTTTGTTGTCTGCGTACATCGTATCATCATGTAAAGCGCCGCGCAAGAGCTTATCCGTGACCTAAAGATTTTTGTAAGAAGTTCGATAAGTCGCGTTAATATGTGGATTTATAGCTTTTCTTTCACACACATGTTATACTTAATAAAAAGCCAAGTCATGCGGAGGGAATTATGCGGAAATTCTGTGCCTTAATTATGCTTCTACTTATATTTGCCATGACCTCATGCCTTGATTCCACGCCGGAAGCGGTTTCTTCTTTGCCGTTGCCAAGCGANNGTGCCCACCCCAACCCCCACGCCCTCGCCGTCTGCGGAGGAGCTTGAGGAAGCTGCCGTCAACGCGATTCTTGACGGCATGACGCTTGAGGAAATGGTATCCCAGATGTTTATGCTGCGCTTCAGCAGCGGCGGCGGGTATTTCACCTCCGCAGATGAAGACATGATTTCCTTCGTGCAGAGAAACATGCCCGGCGGTTATGTGCTTTTCACAGATAACATCACAACTGTTTCGCAAACGCGCGAAATGGTGGACGCGATTATGGCCAATTCCGCCACGCCGCCGTTTATAGGCATTGACGAGGAGGGCGGGCTTGTCAGCCGCCTCGCAAGCGCGGGTCTTGACGGCTATGAAGCCCAGCCCGCCGCGGCTGTAATCGGCGAGAGCGGCGATTCCGAGCAGGCTTATAACGTGGCAAGCACCATCGGTGCGGCGCTGAAATCCATAGGCGTTAATCTGGATTTCGCGCCCGTCGCGGACGTACTCACGAACCCGGAAAACACGGTTATCGGCAACCGAAGCTTCGGCAGTGACGCGAACCTCGTGGCGGACATGGTCGCACGTTCGATTGACGGGCTTCATGACAACGGAATCATGGCGGCGGCCAAGCATTTTCCCGGCCACGGCGGCACATCGGGCGATTCACATGATGGCTCTGTCTATATAGATTACGACGAGCAGCACCTCAGCGAGGTGGAATATGTTCCGTTCAAGCGCGCTATCTCTGAAGGCAGCGAGTTTATCCTCGTCGGGCATATTCTTGTGCCGAATGCGGACGACTCCGGGCTGCCCGCTTCCCTTTCGCCGTATTTCGTCACTGATGTGCTTCGCGGAGAGCTCGCCTATGACGGGCTTATCGCCACAGACGCTATGGACATGGGCGCCGTGGCCGAGAATTACGCACCGGGCGAGGCGAGCGTGCTGGCCATCAAGGCGGGCATTGACGTCGTGCTGATTCCCGATGATTACGTCGCGGCGCTTGACGCCGTTCAGGCAGCGATTGACAGCGGCGAGATAAGCGAAGCGCGGATAAGGGAATCCGCCTACCGCATAATGAGAGCAAAGCTCCGCGCGGGGCTGTTGAATCCCTCAGCGTGATGCCCCGCTTTGCGCTTTATAAGATTTCATGCTAGAATAATCTATAATTTATGAAGGGAGGCGCTTCTATCAATAGTTTTCATTTTGAGAAAACCGACAATAACGTCATCATTACCGATGTGCGCTATCGAATGAGCCTTCCCATAATCCGCTCTCTCGGCAGGGCGGGCAAAAGCATCATTTGCACAGAGCCAGAAAGCACTTCGGAAAAGGCGGCTATCGGCGCTTATTCAAAGTATGCCAAGGCGCTGCTCAAAACTCCTCCCCCATCCGAGGAGGAGGCCTTCATCAAGAGCCTTGAAGAGATTTCAGGCGGCACAAAACCCGTCCTCATGCCTGTGGGAATAGACAGCCTTTTAACAGTATGCGCGCGTCAGGACGCAGTGAGCAAATTCGCGAGAATCGCTGTGCCGACAATTGAGGATATAACCCTCGCGAACGACAAGGCTTCCTTGCTCCGGCACGCGGAGGAGCTCGGCATTCCTTGCCCAAGGACTACATCGCTTGCCGACGGCGAAGCCATTGAGGCGCTGGCAGAGCTTCTTGAGTTCCCTGTGGTAATCAAATACCGCGAGGGTGAGCTGCTTCATCTCGGCGCGGAGGAGCGTTATGCAATCGCATATGATAAGCCGGGCTTTATCGAGATTTACACCCGCATGCACAGCATGCAGGAAAAGCCCATCGTGCAGGAGTATGTAACGGGCGGCGGCTGGGGAGTTTCAGCCGTTTTCGATAAAAACCATAATCCGCTCAAGGTCTTCTGTCACAAAAGGCTGCGCGAATACCCTATAAGCGGCGGTCCTTCGAGCCTGTGTGAGAGCGTTTGGGATGAAAGCCTTGTGCAGTATGCCGTAAAGCTTTTGCGCTCACTTAACTGGGTGGGCGTGGCGATGGTGGAGTTCAAGGGAACTCCGGGCAATTTCAAGCTCATGGAGATAAACCCTCGCTTTTGGGGAAGCTTAGCGCTTGCACCGCTTTCCGGCTGTGACATCGCCGCTGCTCTGTTCGACGCGGCTTCGGGCGTGACCTCTGCCGGCGAGCCAAAGCCGGATTATATTTTAGGGAAGAAAATGCGTTTCTTTTTTCAGGACGCTATGTCAGTTCTTGCAGGCAGAAAGAGAACACCCGCCTCACTTCGTTCTTCGATCAAAGCTTTCTTAAGTCTTTTTGATTTGAGAATCAGGGGCGGAGTGTGTTCGGCTTCAGACCCAAAGCCCGGGCTCAGATACCTTATGAATGTGATCGGAAAGGCGGGGAAATAATGCTTCTGATGCTTGATATGCACGTGCATTCGGAGTGCTCCTTCGACAGCACCGCAAAGCTCGCCGATATTCTTAAAGCCGCGAAATCCCGCGGGCTTTCGGGCGTGGCCATTGCNNTTTTTCAAAATGCCGGAAATCCCGGAAAAATTCTCCGATATGATTGTAATCCCGGCATGTGAGTATTCCACAGACATGGGGCATACTCTTGTGTATTTCCTCACAGAGGACATCGCCGCCAATCTGCCGCGCGATGGAAAAGGCCGCTGTTCGTTCTCCGCGCTGTGCGAAAAGGCACACGCGGCGGGAGCGCTGGTTTTTCTCGCGCACCCTTATGCGCCTTATTTTGAGCGGCCCGAAAGCGTCTGCGAAGGTCTTGACGGCATAGAAGCCTATAACGCGCGCATTGAGCACAGCCGCGCCGACGAGCCGAATATCAAGGCTCAGGAGCTTGCGCGGAAATACGGCAAGGCTTTCAGCGCGGGGAGCGACGCGCACTTCCCCGAAGAGGTGGGCTATGCGTATTGGCAGGCTGAAATCCCCGACGGAGCAGATATTCTGCCCGCGATAAAGCAGGCTCTGCTTGACGGCTGCGGCGAGATTTTCGGCGGGCGCGCAAACCCTGCTTTAAGAGTGAAAAGCCAGAAGCAGCGCATGAAACTATGGGGCGAGCGATTCATTCTGCCGCGCCTGTTGCCGCGGTATATCCGTGCATTTATGCGGAAAAGCACCGTCGCAGAGCCGAAAAAAATCAGCTTTAAGAGGTAAAAATGTCTATATACGATTTAGGGCGCAATGTGAAGCGCAGAATCCGTGAAAATCAAAAGAAAAAGGCCGGGCGCTATCTCAGCCCGGTGAGGAGAATTGAGTGCGTAGCGCCGCCGTCTTCTGGGCTTTTCGTCGCCATGACTTTTGACGACGGCCCCACGACCATGCCCACGAACCCACAGCGTTCAGAAAAGAGGCTGACAGAGGGTATTCTCGATACGCTTGCGAAATTCGGCGCGAAAGGTACCTTCGACGTAATCGGCTCAACCGAGGAAAATTATCCCGATACCGCGGGCCCCGTCGGCACCTTCACCTGGGGCGGCGTTGTTTATGACCACTACCCCGATTTTGCCAAAGACGGCATGGCAGGAGCGAAAAATCAGCCAGCGCTTGTGAAGAGAATCCTTGATGAGGGGCATGAAATCACAAGCCACAGCTATCGGCATCTCCTTTTCGGGCGAAACCGCCTGATTTACGGCAAGCGCAAATTCCACGCGGATGTTCACAGTGTAATCGGCGATTTGAAACGCCTTGAGAGCCTGATGAACACCGAATATGGCTATCGCATGAGGCTCTCCCGCCCGCCGCACTATATTGATAAAACCTGCGATTCTCATGACGCTTACGACGCCTACCGCTATATGAATTACCAATATATGGCCGCAAGTTTTGACGGCGGCGGCTGGCAGGTCAGCGGCGACTATGAAAAAGATGTGGCCGCCATGACAGCCCCGATGAAGCGGCTTCTGGCGAAGAACCCCGCCGCGCTCAACGGGCAGATTATCTTCCAGAAGGACGGCTGCAATATGGCGAAGGAGACGCCTATCGCCGACGCGCTTGAGCCGCAGCTGAATCTGCTCACCGATGTCGGCTATAAGGTCATAACGGTCTCCGAGCTGCTTTCAATGTCTCCGTTTGAAGACACACCGGATAATGACCCCGCTTTTGAAAGCGCGAGAGCGCTCTTGCAGGCGGGCTACTGCGTGGCTCATAAAAATAACACCCTGCAGCCCGATAAAGAGCTGAGTCTCGGCGAACTTCTCATGATGACCGCTGCCCCCGCCGAGCTTCTCTCCGCATACAGAAATTACGTTGATTCCGGCTTTTCTCTAACTGAAAATGAAAAAGCTATTTCCTCCGCATGGCGGATTTCACACGGTCACCCGTATTTCCATGCCTTGGTTCTCGCTGCGCGCGCCGGCCTGGCTCGCGCGGATAATCCCGATAAATACCTGCTTGCCATGCCGGTTACGGCGGATATGTTGGGCAAGCTTTGCGGCGGCCTCGCAAAGGATATTTCCATCCATTTGAGCGCGAAAGGAAATCTGCACAAACGCGATGTACTGCCGGTGCTTGCCGAGCTCCTGCTGAAATAAAATTCTCCTTGATAAACGAACAAACGTTTGCTATGATTGTCGCAATGAATGCGATGAAAGGAGATGCTCATGAAATACGATTGGCTTGATGAGTTCTGTCTTTCACAGGCGGGCGCTGTGAAAGACTATAAGGAAGAGTGGCACGCCACGCGGTATATGGTCGGCGGGAAGATGTTCGCCATGCAGGGCAGCGACAAGTATAATAAGGCTATCATCACGCTGAAGCTTGACCCCGCGCGCGGCGATTTGCTGCGGCAGCAGTATGAGGATATTATCCCGGGCTACTACATGAACAAGCAGCACTGGAATTCTCTTTACCTTGACGGAGATGTACCTGATGAGATCCTGCGCGGCATGGTTGTTGAATCACACGATTTGATTTTCCGCTCGCTCAGCAAAAAAGCGCAAGCAGAAATAGAGGAGGGGAAAAATGACCGCTGATAGAATAAGAGATTCAATTTCATACTGCGGCTTAATATGCTGTTTGTGCAGCACCGATGGCAGCTGCAGCTGTAAGTCAAACAACCATTGTGGTAAAAAATCTTCGCCGGAAGGATGCTATCAGTATACCTGCTGCACCGAAAAAGGCCTTAACGGCTGTTGGGAATGTGAAGATTTCTCGTGCGATAAGGATATGTTTAACGAGGAGCATTTAAGATTAATAACGTTCGTTAAATGTATTAAAGAAGACGGCATACAAAAATTTGCGGAATATATATTGCGTAATTATGAAAACGGCGTGGCATATCATAAAAACGGGCATACCGGTGATTACGATTTAGATAGCGAAGAGCAGATTTTACAGCTACTTCGATACGGAAAAACCGGAGGAAAAAATGATTGAATCAGATGCGGCATACTTTGCTCTGAGTGCGGTTACCGCGAAAAGATGAACTGCGCGGGTTGTACCACCATAGAAAAACCCTTTTGGGCGGCAGAAAGCCAGAACTGCCCTGTGAAATCCTGCTGTGAAGGCAAAGGCCTTGACAACTGCGGATTCTGCCCAACCTTCCCCTGCGAAATGCTCACTGAATTCGCTTATGACAAAGAGCAGGGTGATGACGGCAAGCGCATAGATCAGTGCAGGGCTTGGGCTTCACTGAAATAGGCATAAAAAACGGACATCGGCTGATGTCCGTTTTTATCTACACTTTCAAATTGAAATATTGCTCCAGAATATCCGCCGCCTTTGATTCCGGGAATTCCTCGCGCCTGATGATTTTCCCCTCGGCGTAAATCGTGAACACCTTGTCTATATACGTCAAGCTCTCCTTACCGCGGAAAATCCCAACCTTGCGAAATGTCGAGAAAGCCGACTCCGGGTGCTTTTCACAGAAGAACGAGGGCTGAATGAAATCTCGCGTGAGCCAAATCTCCTCGGTGAAGCCGTAGATATTCTTCCAGTCTTTGTCTTTTTCCTTCTGCTGCTCAATCCAGCCGTAGAAATCATCGCGCACATAGCGGTAATCGCACAGGCCGTCAGACTGCACCTCGCCTTCAACAAAGCGCAGGGCTTTTCTCGGAGATTCGCCGTAAACGCCGACGTCTGTGATGAAAATCCCGTCGTCCGCTTCCACACGAAGCACCCTGTGCCGCCTGTCCGAAATACCCGTCTCGCCTATGATAAACCGCCCGCAGAGCTGAATTACCTCGAAGCCCAGCCCTTGAAGCGCTGCCAGCAGAAGCCCGTTCTGCTCAAAGCAGTAGCCGCCGCGCTTGCGCGTGACCATCTTATCAAAAAGGTAATCCTCATCAAGCGAGAGCGGAACCCCCGCCAGAATATCAAGGTTCTCATACGGAATATGCTCCATGTGCGCTTTCTGTATATCGCTGAGGGTTTGCGAGTTGTGCTTCGGGCTGCCGGTGTAGCCTATTCTCTCAAAGTATTTTGTCAGTTTCTCTTTTGAAAATGCCATAATGCCTCCGTTTACCTATATGATATTTACTAGTATAACTAAAATTATGAGTATAATCAAGCTGCACACGAATTGTCATCAGCGCGGCAATTTTCTTCTTGCAATCCATCATGCTCCACGCTATACTCTGGATGAAAGAGGTGATACCATGAAAAAAATTATTCTGCTAATGCTTGCCGCGCTGCTCATATGCACTATACCTCTCGCGGGCATGGCGAATTCCGCAGAGCCGCCGGGCCTCACGGTGATTATGAAATCCGCGCCGGCTGATTTGGAAGCGGAGGTCATCAGCGGCAATATTGGGCGCATATTCCGCGTGGATAAATTCGGCGAATCCTATTTCCAGATTTACATCGGTCACCTTTACACCGATGACGGCTCTCCTCTTGGCCGTGATTTAGTAGAAGACCTTGAAATCAACTTTCACAACGACACCGAAGAATCCACCTTCAAAATAAAGCTTTCAGATTTCGGTACATATAGCGGCACGGTTACGTTTGATTTCCGAACCGGTGAGGTTCACAACGGCAAGCTGCTTTCACGCACTGTCTTCCTGATTGTCATGCGCGTGGTATTGACGCTGCTCATCGAGGGGCTGATTTTGCTCCTCTTCCGCTTCAGGCAGAAGCGCACATGGCTCATCTTCCTCCTGATGAATCTCATCACGCAGGGTGCACTGAGCTACCTCATGAACAGGTTCGGCGGGCAGGACGGGGGCTATTTCGTTTACACGCTACTCTTCCTCGGCATAGTGGAGGTGGCAATTATGGCCTTTGAGCTTATCGTATTCGCTTTCGCCGCGAAAGAGCGAAAGGCCTGGCAAAGAATTGTTTACGTGCTGGTGGCAAATGTCGTCAGCTGGGTGTTCGGCGGCGTTTTAATCACATATTTCCCCGTTTGACTAAAGCAAAAAGCTCGCCTCTCAATTGTTATGAGGGGCGAGCTTTTAATTTGATAACTTAAAAATTGGTTTCCTTAATTCTGAAATATGCCTGCGGGTGTGCGC
>DBCZ01000076.1:0-272 GCA_002293315.1 Ruminococcaceae bacterium UBA945 | reverse complement strand
TTTCCCGCGAGCTTGCGGTATCTCTCCTCATGAGCCTTCTCAACCGAGCCAACGTGCTCAAACATATCGGCGATTTTATCAAAGCCCTCTTCCCTTGCAGTGGCCGCAAAGCTCTTATACATATCTGTCCACTCATAGTTTTCACCGGCGGCCGCGTCAAGCAAATTATCTTCCGTCGCGCCTATTCCGTTATTGAGAAGCTTAAACCAAAGCTCTGCGTGTTCCTTTTCATTCATTGCCGTCTCTTCAAAGATTTCGGCAATCTGAACATA
>DBCZ01000044.1 GCA_002293315.1 Ruminococcaceae bacterium UBA945 | reverse complement strand
AGGCTGAATCAGAAATAAAGTTTAGTATTGACATCAATCCTCTCGAATGATATAATTTTGTCTGTTGGTTGAGCGCGAGTGCTGGAACTGGCAGACAGGCACGTTTGAGGGGCGTGTGTCTCACGACGTATGGGTTCAAGTCCCATCTCGCGCACCAAAAAGGGGCAATTGATAATGGATAATTGACAGTGGACAATTTATCAATATCAATTGCTTTTTTATGTTCAACACTACATCGCTCTATAAAAGCTTGAAAAATTCATATCATTCGTTGTACGTTAAACCTTAATTGATTGTGTGGTGGTATATAGATGTTTTATCTCGTGAGACACGGAAAGACTGATTACACAGAAAGAAACACAAAAATATATCAAGGGTTTGGAGTTAATCTTGCGCCATTATCTATTGACGGCGTTAATGAGATAAAAGATACGGCCAAAGACACTAGGTTGCATGACGCGGATATTATTCTATCCTCACCCTATACAAGAGCCTTGCAGACAGCGGCAATACTATCAAAAGAATTACAGTTGGAGATTATTGTCGAAACTGATTTGCATGAATGGATGGCAAATAAAAACTATATTTATGAACCGGATGACAGAGCAGAATTGAGTTACAAGGAGTATATTGACTTTTCCGGTGTATACCCCACTAGTTCTGAAAAAAACTGGGAAGACAGTGAGAAACTCAGAAACCGAGCCATAGCTGTTTTGAAGAAATATAGGCATTGCAATAAGGTAATTGTTGCTTGCCACGGAATGCTTATACAATCTATCGTTAATTCAGTTCATCCTGACAATGGGGCAATTGTAGAATTTGATTTAGACGCACCGCGTGATATGTCTTGCTAACAAAAGGAGAAGCAAAAGCTTCTCCTTTTCTATATTCTCCTGTCAAGCTTACCTGTATTCTCTCGGCAAAAATCCTCAAAGCAACCGTTATCAAGCGCTGTTCTTATATCCGCCATCAGATTATTATAGAAGAACAAATTGTGCATGACCGTCAGACGCATTGCGAGCATTTCCTTGGCCTTAAATAGATGATGGATATAGGCGCGACTGAACTTTTGGCATGTGGGGCATGTGCAGTTCTCGTCAATCGGAGCTTCGTCAAGCTCATATTTGGCATTCAGCAGGTTCCTGCACCCCTCACCTGTGAAAGCGTGCCCATGCCGCGCGTTTCTGCTGGGCATTACGCAATCGAAAAGGTCAACTCCCCTGCGCACGCTCTCTATGATATTTTCCGGCGTGCCAACCCCCATCAAATATCTTATCTTCTCCCCCGGCATATGTGGCTCAACCGCCTCAATAGTCTCATACATCACTTCCTTTGGCTCACCCACCGCAAGCCCGCCGATGGCATAGCCGGCTAAATCTAAATCGCCGATTTGCTTCATATGCTCTATGCGCAAGTCCTTGAAGGTACTGCCCTGATTTATCCCGAAAAGAAGCTGATTCCTGTTGAGCGTATCATCAAGTGAATTCAGCCTTTGCATCTCCCTCTTTGAGCGCTCCAGCCACCTCGTTGTACGAGCAATTGATTCTTTTGCATAACCGTATTCTGCAGGATTCTCTACGCATTCGTCAAACGCCATCGCGATTGTTGAGGCCAGGTTCGACTGAATTCTCATGCTTTCCTCAGGCCCCATGAAAATCTTGTGGCCGTCAATATGCGAGGCAAAGGTTACGCCTTCTTCTGTGATATTGCGCAGCTTCGCAAGTGAAAAGACCTGAAACCCGCCGCTGTCTGTGAGAATCGGCCCGCTCCAGCCCGTGAACTTATGCAGCCCGCCCAGCGCTTTGATATTCTCATCGCCGGGCCTTAAATGGAGATGATATGTGTTGCATAGCTGGACCTGGCAGTCTATGTCTTTGAGGTCATAAGCTGAAACCGCCCCTTTTATTGCCCCAGCCGTGGCCACATTCATGAACGCCGGCGTCTGAAAACCGCCGTGCGCAGTTTTGAATACCCCTCTTCGCGCGGAATTCTCTTTTTTAATTAGCTTAAACATTAGCTCTCCTGATTCTTAATATATGAACATTGCGTCGCCAAAGCTGAAAAAACGGTATTTTTCTTTGACGGCTTCATTATATGCTTTCATTACGCTTTCTTTTCCTGCAAGCGCCGAGACAAGCATAATCAATGTGCTTTCAGGCAGGTGAAAGTTGGTTATCAGTGCGTCCATAATTTTGAATTCATAACCCGGGTAGATGAAAATATCCGTCCAGCCTTCGCTTTCAGTGATTTTGCCCTCTTTTTGCATTACTGATTCAACCGTCCGGCAGCTTGTTGTGCCAACACAGATGATTCTCCCACCCTTTGCCTTCGCCGCATTGATTACATTTGCGGCCTCCGCGGAGAGATAATAGTGCTCGGCATGCATTTTATGCTCAAGAATGTTTTCCGCGCTGACCGGTCGAAATGTACCAAGTCCCACATGGAGCGTCACAAACGCGGTTCTCACGCCTTTAGCTCGAATTGCCTCAAGCAACTCAGGAGTAAAATGAAGCCCTGCGGTTGGTGCGGCGGCCGAGCCAAGTTCTCTTGAATATACGGTTTGATATCGTTCTTTATCTGCAAGCTTTATTTTAATGTACGGAGGCAGCGGCATGTTGCCTATATCGTCCAGCACATTAAAAAACATGCCGTCATATGAGAATTTTACAAGCCTGCTCCCTTCCGGCAAAATGTCTGCCACCGTGCCTTTCATTTTGCCGGAAAAATCGAATTCATCGCCGATTACGGCTTTTCTGCCGGGCTTTGCGAGGCACTCCCAGATGTCATCGCCCTTGCTCTCAAGCAGCAGAAATTCAACCGTTGCACCGGTTGAGCGCGTGCCGAATATCCTTGACGGCATGACGCGTGAATCATTGAGAACCAGGCAATCATTTTCATTTAGCATATCCAAAATGTCATAGAAATGCCTGTGTGCAGTCTCACCTGTAGCCCTATTAAGCGTGAGAAGCCGCGAGGCGTCACGCTCTTTAAGAGGGGTTTGAGCTATCAGCTCTTCGGGGAGACAAAAAGTAAAATCACTTGTTTTCATTTTGTTGTCTTTCTTTTGAAACTGTTTTATTTGACAAGTATACATGAATATAGTATGATACCAGTATAGATAATAGAGGCGCAGAACTGCAAGAGTATAAGGGAAAAGGCTGCCAAAGCCATTGACTCTCTTTGAAAGGGCGGGCTGCCGAAGGGAATACTTGGCGGGTGTTACCTGGTTATAACGGCGAAAGCTTTATAACTGTCATCATTTTGATGGAGTGCTATTACATATTTGTAAACAGTATTTCTATTATATGTGATTGACCGCCGGTTTTCAAGCCGGTATTTTTTCTGCAAAAATATCTGAAAGGGGCAGTATTATGGAAAGAAAGTATAACGTCGGAATTATAGGTGCCACGGGCATGGTAGGTCAGCGCTTTGCGCTTTTGCTTGATAATCACCCGTGGTTTGATGTGAAGGTCGTCGCGGCCAGTGCGAGCTCGGCAGGAAAGAAATATGAGACCGCAGTAAAGAACAGATGGCTCATGAAAGAGGATATGCCCTCTTACATTAAGGATATGCCGGTGCTCGACGCAACTAAGGATATGGATAAAATCGTCTCGATGGTTGATTTCGTCTTCTGCGCCGTAAACATGAAAAAGGATGATACCCGCGCTTTGGAAGAAGCCTATGCAAAGGCCGAATGCCCGGTTATCTCAAACAACAGCGCATGCAGGAATCT
>DBCZ01000057.1:6441-6676 GCA_002293315.1 Ruminococcaceae bacterium UBA945 | reverse complement strand
ATTCTCTGTTGCCCAGCACAGCGCATCATATGAATAGGCATTTTTATTCATTTCGAACGGAAGCTCGCTTGATTCCGGCGCAGGTTCTCCGGCAAGCCTATGCAGCATAACCATAAATTCTTCATATGTTACAGTTCTGTTGGGCATAAACGTTGTCTCAGTAACGCCGTTTACTATCCCGTTCTCCCACGCCCATTGAATGCTGTCCTTTGCCCACATGTTTGCGTCGTCAAAG
>DBCZ01000057.1:0-6409 GCA_002293315.1 Ruminococcaceae bacterium UBA945 | reverse complement strand
ACTATTTTCATAATAGTTCTCCTCAGTAGTCAGTCATCGGTGAACTTAATATACTCAAGCGTCATTTCTGCCTTTTCCATATCATAATGCTCATCATAATCTGAGTATGTCCAGTACATGTATTTTTCTGATACGAAAGCACTTCTGCTTCGGTTGGAAACAAATTGAAGCTCTTGCTCTTCAAGACTATAAACATATAAGTTAGGCTCAGTTTCCATCCATGCTAAGTATTTGCCATTAGTGGTGATTCCCCAGCAAAAAGTACCTGGAAGAGTTAGTATCTTTTCTGATTTTCCATTTTTGAGAGAATAAAAATCCATGCTTGTTTCATGTTCGTCTAAAGTGGTGTATATCATCTCATCTCCATAGGCGGCATATTCAAGCATGCTATCAAGGACTGTCTCTCCAGCCAAATTCTGTAGTTTCATGGTGCTGTCATAAGCATCAACATAGACGATTTCATCGTTGTATACGCCTATCCACCATGCACCGTCAACCACGAGCTCGGATTTATCGGTTATGAGATTATACTTGTACATATTACGGCCTATCCTGACAGGGACAGTCCCTTCAGGGGTTGATTTATACTCATCTTCAAACTCTTGCACCTCAAAGTATAACTCGTCGCCCAAACGAGTAAGGAAATTGCAATTCCATTGTATATCAGGCATTGACAGCTTCTTTATATCAAGAACTTCCACAGCACTTTTTTGCAGATTATACATGAAGTATTCAATCGGCGAGGCAAGATTCCCCCACATTTGATATGTGTAGAACACGATGATTTCATCATCGTGATACAATACGTCGTAGGCAATTTCTCCTTGCTCCGTATGAATCAAGGTGGTGGTTCTGTTCTCGACATTCGCAAGATAGAGCTCCGAAACAGCAGATGAATCTTGCGGGAAATTTGATAAAAGCATCTCTCCGCCGTTTCCAATGATTTCGCCATTGATTGTATAAAGCTTTCCTATATCCCATTGCTCAATCGTATACCCCGAATCTTGAGCAAGTGTTTTATCGGTTTGTATGTAGTTAAGATTTCCGTCATCAATATTTTCTGCCAGATGAGGAGGGAAATCGTCAGCAGGCGGACGCGAGAAGGTGGGCTTACTGCTCACTATGCTTTCAGAAGATACTTCAGATTGTGGCTTGGGCGTAGCAAGTGGAGATGCCGCACTTGCCAATGAGAAAGCCTCATTCCTGCTTTCTGAGATATTTGAAAGGATTTCAGAATTACTCTCTATACAAGAAGAAAACATGAAGGAAAGCGTTATGCACACAAAGATGAAAAGAGGTATTTTGATTTTCATATGACACATCCTTTATGAATAAACAAGCCCCAGGCCAAATACGCATCATTCCCTCCTTGAGAAAGTATGCCTTTTGCTAATGTGATAATGATAACACGGGGGAGGTGAAATGTCAACTCTGTGAAGTGAAAAGAAAAAACCACTTGACAAACGAACAAATGTTTGATATAATCATTGCAAAATCTGAAATAAAGGAGAAAACTATGGCAAAGGAAGTTATCCCGTTTGAGAGGTTTGTTGAGGCCGCGGGTGACGAACACGCCGCGTTCGTGAACAGCGTGAATGACTATCTGACGGCGAATAGCTGCAAGGCGGAAATCAAAACCGCGGCGAACGGCTATGTGGTTTCATATGTGCATAAGCCATCAAAGCGCACGCTCGCGAATTACGTTTTTCGCAAGCAGGGGCCGCTGATGCGCGTATACGCCGACAACGTGCAGAGCTATATGGAAAAGCTCGACGCCTGGCCGGATTCTATGAAGGCGGCGGTGAAGAAAGCAGGAAACTGCAAGAGGCTTTTGAACCCCGCTGACTGCAACTCGCGTTGCACAATGGGCTTTGACTTTATACTTGACGGCGAGAGGCAGCAAAAATGCAAATACGGTGCGTTCATGTTCTTCCTCACTGACGAGACGAAGCCGTATCTTGACGAAATGCTGAAAAGTGAAATCAATGCCAGATAACAACAAATACAATCAATTGATGAGGAGAAATCTATGGCTGAAATAGTAAGAGTTCTTAGAGAGAGCATGCCGGAAGTCAAATTTATCGGGAAAAAGTATGGCCAGGACGACGTCACATCGCAGGGCGGCTTCGCTCACAAATGGGGGGAGTGGTTCCAGAATGGCTATTTCGAGGAGCTGCGTGGCAGCGGCAAGGGGCTTGAAAAAATCAGCGACGACTATATCGGGCTGATGAAGATGAGCGCCACCGGCATGGAATATTGGATAGGCATTTTCATGGCGCCGGAAGATGATGTACCGGAGGGCTTCGGCAGCGTGAATCTCCCCGCAAGCGAGATTGCCGTGGCATATGCTTACGGCTCAGACAAAGACGGCGACATCTATACCGAGGAGACCTTCATGAAGGGCGTGACCGCGTGGCAGAACGAGGGCTTTGCAATTTCCCCCGATGCGTGGTGCTTCGAGAGATACAATGACCCGCGCTTCACCGTGCCGGACGAACAAGGCAAGGTAATCCTTGACCTCTGCATATACCTCTAAGTTAAACGGAATAAAAAGAAAAGCAAGTCGGAAGCTGTTTTTAGACTTCCGGCTTGTTTTGACGTAAAAAATGATGTATTCTTTATCAAAGAGAGGGGTGAGCGTTTGAAAGAGAATGAAAACCGCGCAATTTTTACTTCGCTTTTTGAAAGAGTAAACGAACTGCTGGGGAAGAGAAAGAAAATCTTGCTTGCCATTGACGGCAACAGCGCGGCGGGCAAAACTTCTTTGGCAGAGCTTTTGAAAACAGCCTGCTCTTGCAATGTGTTTCATATGGATGATTTCTTCCTGCAGCCGCACCAGCGGACGCCAGAAAGGCTGAGTGAGGCCGGCGGGAACGTGGACTACGAGCGCTTTGCGGAGGAGGTAATCAATCCGTTGAAGACGGGAGGAGAGTTTTCTTACAGACCGTATGACTGCCGCACGGAGACGCTTTCCGCACCGACATCGGTCACTCCGCGGCGGCTGAATATCATCGAAGGCGTGTACAGCCTGCACCCGAGCTTAATCGAGGCATATGACATCAAGATTTTCCTAAGGCTCAATTCCGCAGAGCAGAAGCGGCGGCTCATGGAGCGCAATGCCGGATTATATGACAGGTTCGTGGAGGAATGGCTGCCGATGGAGAGGCAATATTTCGATGCGTTCACAGTTGCGGCAAAATGTGATTTCGTTTTTGAGGAGAAAAGGAGAGGGATATGAAAAAGATTGTTGTGATTGACGGGCAGGGCGGGCGGATAGGATCTTCGCTTGTCGGGCGGCTTAAGG
This sequence comes from Ruminococcaceae bacterium UBA945, assembly GCA_002293315.1. Classification (GTDB taxonomy): domain Bacteria; phylum Bacillota; class Clostridia; order Oscillospirales; family Acutalibacteraceae; genus Scatolibacter. Next base: position 3,105 of record DBCZ01000057.1, on the reverse strand, counting down.
AAGAAGCGAAATCGGGCGCGGCGTGCGAGATATATGCGATAGGCACGAACAGCATCGCGACTGCGGCGATGATGAAGGCGGGCGCGGATTTTGGGGCGACAGGCGAAAACCCGACCGTCGTGAATTGCCGTGACGCGGATATAATCGTCGGGCCGATAGGCATAGTGGTAGCGGATTCCCTCATCGGCGAGGTGACGCCCGCAATGGCTGTTGCCATAGGGCAGAGCGCGGCGGAAAAGGTGCTGCTGCCGATAAACCGCTGCAACAATTACATCGCCGGCGCGGAGGATTTGCCCGTGGCGGATTTAATTGAGGCGGCGACAGCGCATATCAAAGCGGCGCTTTCTTGACAAAACCGCAGCGCGCAGTTATAATAGCTTAAAAGTTTGCCAGAAGGCAAAGAAGCAGACCGTTGAGTCCGATTATTCTCAGACAAAAGAATTAAGCCACGAAGGCTTTACGCCGCTTGAAGCGGCAGCCTTTGGGCTTATTTTATTTTTGAGGGGGAAATTATTTTGCGTAACAAAAACATCAAAAACATGATTCTCACGGCGCTGTTCATCGCGATAGGTCTCGCGCTTCCGCTGGCTTTCCATTCAATCCCGCAGGCGGGGCAGATTTTTCTGCCCATGCATATAGCCGTCTTGATGTGCGGCATAGTATGCGGGTGGCCGTTCGGTCTGGCTTGCGGAATAGTGACGCCGCTGCTGTCAAGCCTGCTGACTTCCATGCCACCGATGGCGATGCTGCCGGCCATGCTTTGCGAGCTTGCGGTTTACGGTCTTGTCACGGGGCTGCTCATTCATTTTGTCCGCGTCAAAAATGTATATGCGCGGATATACGTGGCGCTTATCGGCGCAATGCTTATGGGAAGAATCGTCGCAGGCGTACTGAACGCGCTCATATTTCAGGCGGGCAGCTATTCGATGGAAATCTGGCTCACCGCTTCATTTGTCACGGCACTGCCGGGCATCGCGATTCAAATCGTGCTGATTCCAATCCTCGTGTTCGCGCTGGTTAAGGCGAAGCTGATAGAGTTCGGGCAGGCGAAAGAATAAGCGAAAAAATAAAAGGCGGGTTACCGGTAGGTAGCCCGCCTTTTTATACCTTAAATTCAAGCTCTATCTCATCTCTTATCGGGATTTCGTCGGCGCCGAGAAGAGGAATGCTCGGCTTGAGCCTTCTTGCCGCCTCAACAGCGTTCACATGAACGGCCTTATCACAANNTTGCCTTCTTTCACCAGGTGAAGTGTTTTAAGTATGCCGACTTGCGTTTTGCTGTCTCTTATCTTGCCGGACATAACCATCTCCGCCGCTTTTTCAAGCGGCATTTTTATCGTTTCGAGAAATTCGTCGGCGTCAAGGTTTTGCGCGCCCTCTGACTTTACCCTGCATGCCCACATATGGATTATCTCCCCGCAGTAGCCGGGGCTGGGGTAGAGCATTCCCAAAGAGATATATCCGTCTCCTACGGTGCCTGTCTCCTCTTTCTGCTCACGCTTTGCAGCCTCAAACGCGTCTTCACCCTTTTCAAGCTTTCCGGCGGGAAGCTCCAGTATAACTTCCTTGTACGGATAGCGAAACTGCCTGACGAGATAGATTTCACCTCTCTCGTTCAGCGCCGCAACGCACACGCCGCCGGGATGGTCGACTACCTCGCGCTCGGCGATTTGCCCGTTGGGCAGCTCGGAGTCGTCCACGTGAACACGTATGATTTTGCCGCTGAACTTCTCATGCTCAACGAGCGTTTTCTCAAATAATTCCATAACTCCGCCTTATTAGTCTGTATTATCCAGCTTGTTCATCACCAAACCCGTTATGAGCTTGGGATAGAAATATGTGGATTTCTGCGGCATTTTCTCGCCGCATGCCGCCACCTCTCCTATTTCCGAAACAGCCGTGGGGTTCAGGAAGAAAGCGGCGTTGCTCTCGCCGGAATTCACGCTTGCCACAGCCTCGTCAAAAGAGCGCGTATACCTCAGGTTCCGCTGATTAGCCATGTTTTCCTTGTCAATGCCGAGTAGGCGCTCAAGAATCAGGCTGTGGAGAATTGAAACGTCAAGCATCTGATAAGCCGCGCTCATTTCGGGGAGGATTTCCGCCATGCTTTTGCCGTCTTTTAACGTGAGAAGCGCGCATTTTTCGCGTGAGTAAAAAGCAAGCATTTTGGAGTTGTCGGATTTTAACGCCTCGCTCATACTCTCCGCGCTTTCAAACGGCGGGATTTCCTCAACATCAAAGAACTCTTCGCAGGCGGAAAGCAAAACAGAGGAATCAAAACCCTCCATATCGCGTATGAGGCGGTGCGTCGGAAATACGACGAGACCATCGTCCGCCATATCCGCGAGGAACATCATCACATAGCCCGCGCCGGGGTTATAAAGGTTATTCTCGGCGCAGTATCTGCGGTAATTCAGCGCGGTTTCATAGCGGTGGTGACCATCAGCGATATACAGCCTTCTGTCAACGAAATCGTCATGCACGGCTTCGATAAACACAGGGTCATTCGCCACCCAAAGCCTGTGGCGCACAAGGCCGTCGTCAAAATCATAGCGCGGCTCGGTGATCTTCGCGAGATTATCAAGCCTCTGCCGCGTAATATGCGCGGCGTCCTGATAAAGCGAATATATTTGGCTGAAGTTTGAGTTCGTGGCCTTAAGGAGATTTAATCTGTCATCCTTCGCCTTTGAAAGCGTCTCCTCATGCGGCAAAACCACGCCGCTTGAGAATTCCTCGAGCCTCACAAGGCACACAAGACCCCGCAGGGTTTTAAGCTCGCCTGTCTCAACATTTTCGCGAAACGCAAGCTCATAGACGTAAAGCCCCTCGTTCATATCAGCCGCGAGGATTTCCTCATCAAGCCAGCTTTGAAGGATTTTACCCGCTTCGGCATATTTATCGCCACCCGACGTATCAGCCGGCAGCTCAAGCCGAATGACGTTGCGCTCATTGCGCGCAACGAAGGCCTCTCTCTCCGCCTCGCTGATTATATCATACGGCGGGCAGACAAGCTCGGCTATTCCTCCCGCTTTTTCCGTATATCTCATGCCCTTGAAGGCTCTAATATCGGCCATGGTTTCTCCTTTATAATTATATTTTATAAGC
>DBCZ01000093.1:9459-15148 GCA_002293315.1 Ruminococcaceae bacterium UBA945 | reverse complement strand
GCGCCGTGATACATGAACACGCGCTTGATATCCGGCTGAAAGGAAATAACCCATATGTATAAAACGAATAGTGCCACACGCATTATGCCCTCAAAGACTGAACGCCAGCCGCCGATGGCTTCACCCGTCAACGAGTTGAGGCCGTTGAAAAGCGCCGTGGGAAGCATGAAGAACAGCACAATTGAGAGCGCCACGCCCAGCACAACGCCCACCCCCATGATGATAGAGGTCGCCTTTTCACCGACATGCTCGTTAAGCCATTTATCAAGCTTGCTCTCTTCTAAATCCTCCCCGGTGTCCTCCATGACCTTGTCGGCCGACATAGAGAGAGCCTTATAGCCTCTGCGGAAGGAATCAATCATCATGAAAATGCCGCGGATAAACGGCTTGCCGAGTATCGGGTATTTCTTCGTCATCGGCTCAAACTCGATGTCTTCGAGCGTGATTTCTCCGTTCTCGCTGCAAAACGCGGCCGCCGTTTTCGTCGGGCCAACCATCATTATGCCCTCCATAAGTGCCTGTCCGCCGATTGATGTTTTCTTTGCCATTTTATAAGTGCTTCCTTTCTTGAAACCGATTATTCGTCTAGCTTTATCTTATCAAAGAGCTTGGTTTTTTCCAAATCCTCGTCTGTGATTTTCGGGAATTCGCTTGTATCCTCATTCAATTTATGCTCAAAGCTGCTCTCCTGCTTTATTTCGGGGTGAGCCTCAAGATATTTCACGCTCGGCAGTGAGACCGTGACGGTCGTCCCATTGCCCTCCTCGCTTGAAATCGAAAGCCTGCCATGGTGAAGAGAGACTATCTCATCCACCACCGCCAGCCCGATGCCCGAGCCTCTCGCGAGTTGATTCGCCTTGTAGAATTTCTTCGTCACGTTCTGCAGATGCTCTTCCGGAATTCCGCAGCCCGTGTCGGAGATGCTCACATCGATGAAGCCGTCCTTCTCCGCAGCCTCGATTGAGACAGTGCTGCCGGTGCCGCTGTACTTGAAGGCGTTGTCCATTATATTGATGAAAACCTGCCGCAGCTTATCGGAATCTCCCATCACATGCGGAAGGTCGGGGTTATCTCGGTAGCTTAAATCCTTATGCTCGCTGTAGGCTCTCTCGGTGAACATATACACCACATCGCCGAGCTCGGAGGAAATATCGAGGTCCCGAAGGCTGAGCTTCATTCGCCCGCTTTGAAGCTTTGAGAAATCCAAAAGCTCTTCAACTATGCCCGAAAGCCGCTCTGATTCCCTGATGATTACGTTCATGCCGCGCTCCGAGGTTGAGGTGTCTGCACCCTCTCGCAGAGTCTCCGCCCAGCCCTTGATAGACGTGAGCGGCGTTCTGAGCTCATGAGAGACAGACGAGATGAAGTCATTCTTCATTTGTTCCGAGGCGCCCAGCTCGCCCGCCATGTCATTTATGGATTCGCACAGCTGCGCAATCTCGTCGCCTCTGTTTCGCGGACTTTCTATTCGCACGTCGAAATCGCCGTGTGCGATTTGCCTCGCGGTGTCGCTGACCTGCCTTATCGGAACGACGATCGAGCGCAGAAAATATATGCCCGACAGAATGATGACAAGCATGATGAAAAGCCCCGCGAGAATCAGGCTTGTGATGATTATGAAAATCTGCCTGTCTGCCCGCTCCATTGAGACGATATATCGAAGAGAGCCGAGAACGTTTCCGTCGTCGTCCCGCACCACGCGCGTGATGGCCATGGCCTTTTCGCCAGTGCCCAGAAAGCCGCTCCAGTAGCCGGCGTTGTCCGCACTTTGCAGGGCGGCTTGATAATCCGGCATGCTCTGCCCTCTGTCCGGCGCGAAGCCCGTAGAGGTGGCGAGCACCTCGCCCCGCCGGCTTATCGACATTATCTCCATCTGGTTTTTATCCGGGAAATTCTCGATATAATCGCGCGAGGTGGCGGCGAAGTCAGACGGAGTCATGGCACCGCCGGCGGTAGAGGAAAACACATTCAAAAGCTCATTTACGCGGCCTGTGAGCACCTGGTTGATGCTGTTATAGGTGTAGCTTTGAATCGTGAACGACATCGCCGTGATGAAGACAATCAAAATTATTAAAGTTATGCCGATTGAGTTAATGAGCCATCGGCGGGAAACACCCTTCAGAAACATTTGCTATCCTCTCCGTTTACGTATCCCAGCGATACCCAAGCCCCCACACAGTGACGATATGCTTAGGGTTTGAGGGCTCGTCTTCAACCTTCATGCGCAGCCTGCGGATATTGACATCTACGATTTTCTCTTCCCCGACATACGCCGGCCCCCAAACGTGCTTTAGTAAATCGCTTCTGCCGAGCGCCACGCCTGGGTTCGTGAAGAAATACTCCATGATCTGAAATTCCACCTGTGTCAGCTCAATCGGCTGATCTGCTTTATGAAATGTGCGGTTGCGCTGATTCAACACAAATTCACCCTGCGTGAGCTCGGCCTTTCTCTGCGCGGCGCTCTTATCGCCGATAAGCGAGACGCGGCGGTAGACGGCGTCCACCCTCGCAAGCAGCTCGGAGGGGCTGAAGGGCTTTGTGATGTAATCGTCAGCGCCCATCATAAGCCCGCTGATTTTATCTATCTCCTGCGTCTTCGCGCTGAGCATGATAATGCCCACGGACGGGTCATACTCACGTATCACCTTGCCCACGGCAAGGCCGTCGCGCGTGCCGGGCATCATAATATCGAGAATTACAATGTGGAAATCTCTGCCCTCCTCATCGTAAATTCGCAAGGCCTCGTCTCCGTTTTCCGCCTCAAAGGTAACATATCCCGCCCTCTGAAGATTGATAACGACGAACTCGCGGATATTCTTCTCATCCTCGGCAATCAGAATTTTCTTCATTATGTCCTCCTACAGCTTGCGTTTCTTTATGAAATCAGTCTGTGATGAGTTTGAAAGAACTTTTTACCCTGTCTGTCAGATAGCTGTATTTTTCAACACCGCCATCAAAAATTGTGTATACATAATCGCCGCGCTCGGCTAAAATCTCATATCCCCCTGGCTGTCCGCGGCTCTCCCACGCGCTCTTCGTAAAGACCCTTATGGTGAAGAGCGCGGATCCCAGCAGAGGCTCGGCCTCGGTGCTTGCCTCCATAACCTCCATATATGAGACGGCTTTCATCTTCGTATCGTGAACAGCGGTGATTCTGCCCGCGATATGCGGCGGGATCTCAAAGAAATATCCGTCGTCCATATTCATGAGCGTGAACATCTTGGAGCGCAGGCTGTCTGTGCCGTCAAAGTTGCGCCAATGCACGAGAAAGCTGGTGGAGTCCGGCATGGAGTTCTCGGCCGAGGTGGTCAACGGAAGCGCCGATGCCGTCGGGATTTCATAGAAGCCGTCACCGTCTATGTCCCTTGAGTTATAATAAGCTGCGCCGGCGGGCCGAAAGGTGGGGTTTGTCACTGTGGCGTCATTGATTGAAAACGGGAAGTTCCTGAAGCTTCCTTCATTATCAAAAAAGAAAACCTGTGTGGTTCTGGAGCTGTCGGCTCTTGTGCCGTCAAGGAAAACTCCGTTAAGGCCGTCAGTGATGCCGCCGAAGACAATCGAAGAGAATCCGGTTATGGTATTATCGGCCCTTGCCGAGGCCGTTTCGACCATCTGGTGATCTTGATACTCAAATACGGCAGACTTTGCCGGAGTATCTTTATTCCCTTCCTCCGTTGCGGGAATCATGCGCAGCGTGAGGAAAATCTCAAAGCACTCATCTGAATTGAAATCTGTGAGAACCATTTCCCCGTAAGCCGAGTTTACCGGAATCTCCGTCATTGCGCCGTCAATGTAAGCGTAAACGTTAACCGTGGCGGCGTTTACGAGGCTTGTTGAGCCCCAGCCGATGACTACTTCATCGGCGCCGTCGCCGCTTAAATCGCCGAAAAGCACGCGGTCAACCTGTGTGGCGGCATTCTTGAAGCGTGCGACTGTCTGCCAGTTGCCGGATTCGGTTGATTTAACGAGGAACTGAACCTCAACGCTGCCGGTTTCAAGGAAATAGAAGCCGAGGGCATCTTCGCGGCCGTCACCCGTGAAATCTTTCATAATTATGGCGGAGCGGTATTCGCCGGCCTTGGGGTACACAAGCTTCAAATCGGGGTTGCCGTCCTTGAGGCGGGCGTCAATCTCCTGCTGGTCTGCGTCCGCTTTGGGCGGCGCAAGCAAAGCATGCGCGTCCACATTCGCAATGCCGCAGCCGGAAAGCGAAAGGACAAGCAAGAGCATCACCAAAAGCAGAGCAGCGGCTTTGAACTTTCGCACGGCAGATTCCTCACTTCGTTTATATCATGGTTTGATATAGCTTGACATATATATTACAGTATATCACAGAAGCTCTAAAAAATCACTATTTTGTTGTTGACTGGTTCGCGCGTTGCTGTCTATAATGGAATCAGAAGGAAAGGTGAAGGAAAATGAGAAATGTGCTTGTGACAGGCGCTTCGGGAGGAATAGGCAGCGCAATAGCGCGCGCATTTGCCGAAAGGGGCGATAGCGTCGCGCTGGGATATAATAAAAACGAGGAACGCATCAATGAGCTTTTGGCGGAGATGAATCAAAATGGAAGAGTGGTCGCCGTTCAGGCGGATTTGACCCGCGAAGCCGAGGTGGAGCGCATGTTTGCCGAAGCTGAAAGAGAGCAAGGAGAAATTGACGTGCTTGTAAACTGCGCCGGAATTTCCCACATGGCCATGCTTACGGATATGACGCTCGGTGAATGGAATAACGTTATGAGCACAAACCTCACCTCCGCTTTTCTCTGCTGTAAGCGGGCTTTGCCCGCGATGGTGAGAAAAAAGACGGGCTGCATTATAAACATAGGCTCAATCTGGGGAGAGGTCGGCGCGTCATGCGAAGCGGCATATTCCGCGTCAAAGGCCGGGATCTTGGGGCTTAGCAAGGCTCTCGCGAAGGAATGCGGGCCCAGCGGAATCCGCATAAACTGCATTTCGCCCGGGCTTATCAAAACCGAAATGAACGCCGCTCTTTCAGACGAAGACATACGTGCGTTCTGCGCCGATGTGCCTCTCGGCAGGCAGGGCTTGCCGGAGGAAATTGCGGCGGCAGTTGTTTTTCTCACAGACAGTGAATATATCACCGGTCAGGTTATTTCTGTAAACGGGGGAATATTTTAGCTTGACTTTAACACGATGACAAGGCTTAGAATGATGGTGAAGGGAGCTAATTATGAGTGAAAAACTGGATTACAAAGAGGCATGCAGAGATCTATATCAGCCCAAAACAAAGCCGATGCTTATCGACGTGCCGGAAATGCTGTTCATCATGGTAGACGGCAAGGGAGACCCGAACACGGTGACGGAATATAAGAGCGCGCTGGAAATTCTCTATGGGCTTTCGTTCACAATCAAGATGAGCAAAATGAGCAGAAACCAGCCTGAGGGGTATTTCGAATACACCGTGCCGCCGCTTGAGGGGCTGTGGCGGAGCGATAATGAAAGCTTCGACGGCGTGAATGTGACGGACAAGAACCTGCTCTGCTGGACCTCAATGATACGTCAGCCGGAGTTCGTCACCAAAGAGGTCTTTGAAGCCGCCAAGGCGAGCCTTGCAAAGAAGCACCCGGAGATGGATTTCAGCCGCACGCGGCTGCAAAAGCTCACTGAGGGGTTATGCGTGCAGGTTATGCACATCGGCCCGTATGACGCCGAGCCGGAAACGATTCGCA
>DBCZ01000093.1:0-9389 GCA_002293315.1 Ruminococcaceae bacterium UBA945 | reverse complement strand
GTGATAAGGCACCCCGTTAAAAAGATAGTCTTGTGAAAAAAGACTATCTTTTTTCTTTTTAGTGTGATACAATGAAACCGTAAGGAATATTTGCAGGAAAGGGGGAGATTTTATGAGAATTTTGAAAGCCGCCGTTTGCTTCGCGCTCATGCTTGCGCTTTTCACATTTGTAGGGTGCGGAGGCGGAGAATATGCCGCTCACCCGATATATCAAAATCTTTTTGAAAATCCAAATAAAGACCTTGCAAAGGGATACGAGTTCAAATTAAAAGACGAGGGTGATGAAGTGGAATTTGCGGAAGCGATAGAAAAAGGCAAATTCATAAAAATTGATTCGAGAGATGGTCCAACGTATTCGTGCAGTTCATTGGAAGTCATGACGAACTATGTGGACGGAGACTTAATTGAATGGATTTCGCCTACGAGCGTTGACCCGTTCGGCAGTTTCCCCGCCGCACCCGGCAGCAGCACAGAGTCCTCCGGTGAAACCGAAAGCGACGCGGAATCATACGTTGCGGAGTATAACGCGCAGACGGGCGAGGAGAGCATGGTGCCGGCAAATTGAACAGACCGCCGTTAAAAAAGAAAATCTTACAAGAAACAGCTTTGGCTTGACATCGGGGCTGTTTCTTTTTATTATGGCAACATTACATTCACTTAAGGAAACCCGGAGGAAAAAATGTTTACAGCCTTGCTGGTTCTTATTTACGTTGCTTTTATAAGCCTCGGTCTGCCTGATTCCATGCTCGGCGCAGGCTGGCCCGTGATGCACACGGCGCTCGGCGTGCCGCTTGCGATGGAAGGCGTGATGTCGATGATAACAATGGGCGGCACGGTTATTTCGAGCTTCTTGAGCAGTAAGCTCATCAACCGCTTCGGCACGGGGAAAATCACGTTCGTCAGCGTTTTCATGACGGCTGCCGCGCTGCTCGGAATATCTTTTGCGCCGTCGTTTATATGGCTGTGCTTGCTTTGCGTTCCGCTGGGCCTGGGCGGGGGAACAGTTGACGCCGCGCTGAATAACTTCGTGGCGCTGCACTATAAAGAGAAGCACATGAGCTGGCTTCACTGCTTCTGGGGAATCGGCGCCACGCTCAGCCCGTTCATCATGTCGTTCTTCCTCGGCGGGGATAATCCGGACTGGCGCAAGGGCTATCTCACGGTTGGGATAATCCAGGCGGCGCTGGTTATAATTATGATGGTCAGCCTGCCGCTCTGGAAGAAAGCGGAGAAAAGCGACAGAGCCGCCGTTGCTGAAGCGGAGAAGGTAACGCACAGAGAGCTTTTCAAGCGCCCGATTGTCCGCTTCACGCTGCTGGCCTGCTTCTGCTATTGCAGTGTTGAAGCCGCTACGGGATATTGGGGCAGCAGCTATCTTGTCGGCGCGCGCGGAGCAGATCCGCAGACGGCGGCGAGGTTTATCTCGCTGTTTTTCCTTGGCATAACGGTCGGCAGGCTCGCGGCGGGCTTTATTTCCATGAAGCTCAGAGGAAGAAATATGATAAGGCTGGGTGAAGCTTTCCTGCTTGCCGGAATTCTCATGATTCTCCAGCCGTTCGAGCTGTACATTTGTATGGCGGGCATCATCTTTGTGGGGCTGGGATGCGCGCCGATTTACCCCGCCATTTTGCATGACACGCCCAAGCGCGTGGGCATTGGAATGTCTCAGGCGCTGATGGGCATTCAAATGGCCTTCGCATATATAGGCAGCACATTTATGCCGCCGGTTTTCGGCGTCTTGAGCGAGGGCGCGGGGCTATGGATTTTCCCGCTGTTTATCTTGCTTTTTACGGTTACATTGGTGATCTCCTCCGAAATAGCCTATCATATTCAGGAAAAGCGCGCTGAGAATTAAGACCTCAGGGCGGCAAATGCGACAGGCGGCATGCATAGAGGCATGCCGCCTTTTGTGCGCTTCAAGAGGCGAATCACGCATTATGTCTTGCAAATATCACATAACTCTATATAATGGATACATAATATATCAAAGAGTACCGCATATAATATTATGAAGGAGAGTATATGAAAAGAGTTTTTAAGTACCTCAAGCCCCACGCGCTTGTTGTGATTCTGTGCTTTGTGCTGCTCGGGATTCAGGCCTCGTGCGATTTAGCTCTGCCGAATTTAATGAGTGAAATCGTCAACGTCGGCATACAGCAGGAGGGCATAGAGCAGAAAGCGCCCGACGCGATAAGCGAAAAGGGCATGCAGCTTATCTCCTATTTCATGACGGACGAGGAGAAGGCGGAGTTTCAGGGAGACTATACTCTCGTCTCTCCGGGCGGCCCTGAGACGACGGCGAAGCTGGTGGAGAGCTATCCGGCGCTTTCAAGCGAGGCGGTATATATTCGCAAGGGAGAGAACAGCGCCGCTGAAAGCGTTGACATGATTTACGGCAAATCTGCGCAGGCGCTCATGAATTTCCTTAAAGAGGCGGCAGGAGAGCAGGCTTCTTCAGGCAGCGAAGAGGACGTAAAGCTGGACATGAGCGTTATCTATCAGATTATCCCCGTGCTTGAGCAAATGCCGCAGGATAGCCTCACGGGAACAGTAGGCGAGGAAGAGGCAAGCTTGCTCGGCGCGCAGATAGGCGTGACCTTCACAAGGCTTTTCTATCAAGAGCTGGGCAGCGATATTTCCGCCATTCAGCGCAATTTCATTTTATACGTGGGCGCGCAGATGCTCGCCGTGGCTCTGGCGGCGGGAATAGCCGCGGTGCTTATCGGGCTTTTTGCCTCACGCATTTCCGCGAAGGTGGCAAGAGCCATGCGCCACGATATCTTCAGCAAGGTGGAGAGCTTCTCCTCAAGTGAGTTTGATGAATTCTCAACGGCATCTCTCATCACGAGAACCACTAACGACGTTCAGCAGGTGCAGATGCTTGTAATCCTGGGCATACGCATGATAGCTTATCCGCCGGTTATGGCAATCGGCAGCATAGTTTTCGCGGTGGAGAAAAGCCCGTCGCTCAGCTGGATAATCGTGCTGGCCATCGTCGTGATGTTCGCGCTGCTCATCGCGATGCTTATAATTGTGATGCCGAAGTTCAAGTCTCTGCAAAAGCTCACAGACAGGCTGAACCTCGTCAGCCGAGACAGTCTTTCGGGAATGCTCGTCATCAGGGCATTCGGCAATGAAAGGCATGAGGAGGAGAGGTTCGGCGTCGCGAATGATGATTTAAGCAAAACCAACCTGTTCACACAGAGGGCGATGGCCTTGCTTATGCCGTTCATGAGCCTTGTGATGAATCTTTCCGGCGTTTTGATAATATGGTTCGGCGGGCAGGCAATTGCGGAATCCACGCTGCAAATTGGCGATATGATGGCATTTATACAGTATGCCATGCACATCATCGTCAGCTTCCTGATGATTGCGATGATATTCGTGTTCCTGCCGAGAGCGGCGGTTTCGGCGAAGAGAATCGACGAGGTGCTCAGCACCGAGCTCAAAATCAAGGATAAGGATAACCCGACTGAGCTAGGTAAAATCAGCGGCGTTGTGGAATATAAGAACGTGGGCTTCAGATACGCGAACGCCGAAGAGCATGTGCTTGAAAATATCAGCTTCACGGCGAAGCCGGGAGAGACTACTGCCTTCATCGGCTCCACGGGCTCGGGGAAATCCACGCTGATAAACCTTCTGCCGCGCTTCTATGATGTGACGGAGGGAAGCATCAGCATAGACGGAAAAGACATCAGAGACGTGCCGCAGGCAGAGCTTCGCGAAAAAATCGGGTATGTCCCGCAAAAGGGGCTTCTTTTCTCCGGCACGATTGAAAGCAATGTAAAGTACGGCAAGGAAGACGCCACCCCAGTTGAGGTGGAAAAGGCGATAGAGGTGGCGCAGGCGAAGGAGTTCGTCTTCGCGGAGGGAAGTGACGGTCTTGATACGTCGGTCTCTCAGGGCGGCACAAGTGTATCCGGCGGCCAGAGGCAGCGGCTTTCAATCGCCAGGGCGCTTGTGAAGGAGGCACCGATATATATCTTCGACGACAGCTTCTCGGCCTTAGACTTCAAAACAGACGCCACCCTTAGAAAGGCACTGACGCACTACACGAATAACGCGACTGTGCTGATTGTAGCGCAGAGGGTAAGTACGATTATGGGCGCAGAGCAGATAATTGTTCTGGACGAGGGGAAAATCGCAGGCAAGGGCACACACGAAGAGTTGCTGGTAAGCTGCCCGGCGTATAAGGAAATAGCCGAAAGCCAGCTGCAGAAGGAGGGAGACTGATGAGCGAGAATAAAAACTCGACCCCAAGAGGCCCCGGCGGCGGAAGAAGCGTGGTCGGAGAGAAGCCGAAGAATTTCAAGCAGAGCGGTAAAAAGCTCATAAGCTACCTCAAGAATTACCGCGCGCTGATTATCGTGGTTATGTGCTTCGCCGTTCTCTCAACTGTTTTCAGCATTGCGGGCCCGAAGGTTCTGGCCATCGCAACAGATGAGCTTGCAGACGGCTTCATAAGAATGGTTACAGGCGCGGGAGAGGGCATCAATTTCACGAAGATAGGCGAGATCCTTTTGATTCTTACGGCGATGTATTTCGTCGGCGCGGGCTTTATGTATCTGCAGGGCTTTCTCATGGCGGGCGTCACGACGAAGGTCGCTAAAGGTCTGCGAAACGCGATTGAGGAGAAAATCAACAGGCTGCCTCTTACCTTCTTCCACGAGACAAGCACCGGCGACGTGCTTTCAAGGATAACGAATGACGTTGACACGCTCAACATCAATCTCAACACAAGCATCACACAGCTTATAACTTCCATCTTCACGATACTCGGCGTCATCATAATGATGCTTTCGATAAGCTGGCAGATGACGCTTGTGGCAATACTGATAATTCCGGTTTCCACGGTTTTCGTATTCTTCATCGTTAAGGCTTCGCAGAAATACTTCATGGGGCAGCAAAAGTATCTCGGCCGCGTGAACGGGCAGGTGGAGGAAATGTACGGCGGCCATCTCGTCACGAAGGCTTTCGTGAGGGAGAAAGAGGCGGTTGAAAACTTCGATGAAGACAATGAAAAGCTCTATAACGCCGGCTGGAAATCACAGTTCCTCTCCGGCATAATGCACCCGCTTATGAACTTCGTGGGAAATCTTGGGTATGTCGTCATATGTATCCTCGGCGCATATATGGCGGGAGTGGGCATGATAACGCTGGGCGGCATTCAGGCATTCATACAATACGTGAGAAACTTCACTCAGCCGATTTCACAGCTCGCACAGATTTCAAGCCAGCTTCAGTCAATCGTGGCGGCATCTGAGAGAATATTCGAGTTCCTTGATGCGGAGGAAGAGCCTGAGGAAAACCACGTGATGAGTATTAAGGACATCGACGTAAAGGGGAATATTCGCTTTGAGCATGTGGCGTTCGCATATGACAGGCACGCTGATGAGATGATAATCAAAAACTTCTCCGCCGAGGTAGAGGCCGGGCAGATGGTGGCGATAGTCGGCCCGACGGGCGCCGGCAAGACGACGATGGTCAAGCTGTTGATGAGGTTCTACGAATTGAACGGCGGGAAGATATATATCGACGGCCACGATTACACCGATTTTTCAAAAGAGGAGGTCAGAGGCATTTTCGGTATGGTGCTGCAGGACACCTGGCTTTACAGCGGCACGATTATGGAGAATATCCGCTACGGCAGGCTTGACGCGACCGACGAAGAGGTCATTGCCGCGGCAAAGGCGGCGCAGGCCGACAGATTTATCCGCACGCTTCCCGGCGGCTATCAAATGGAGCTCAACGAAGAGGCCAGCAATGTTTCTCAGGGGCAGAAGCAGCTGCTGACAATCGCGCGGGCGATTCTGGCGAACTCTAAGATAACCATACTCGACGAGGCGACGAGCTCGGTTGATACGAGGACGGAAATCCTTATTCAGAAAGCGCTTCAAAACCTAATGAGCGGCAGAACGAGCTTCGTCATTGCGCACAGACTTTCTACTATAAGAAACGCAGATTTGATTCTCTGCATGGTTAACGGTGACATCGTCGAGCAGGGCACACATAATGAGCTTATGGCGAAAGGCGGCTTCTACGCCGACCTCTACAACAGCCAGTTTGATACCTCCGAAGATGAGCCGCTTCCGGCGATGTGAATTGAGCTTTAAGAAATCTCTCCTTAAAAGCGGAGAGATTTCTTTTGCGGTGGACAAGACCGCAAAATTAGAGTAGAATGGAAGCATAAAAAGAAAGGGGTGGAAGATATGAAAGCGTATAACATCGTCACGATAGAGCGCGAATACGCAAGCGGAGGAACAGAAATAGGCAGGCTTCTCTCCGAGAGGCTTGGAATTCCATCCTACGGCAACGAGATTCTGGAATATCTGGCGAAAAAGGTGGGCGTAGACCCCGAGCGCCTCGGGCAGATTGAAGAGGGCAGGGCGAGCAGCTTCCTCTATTCACTGTATCTCGTCGCGAAGGCATACAGAGGTGAAGAGGTTGAGATTTCAAATATAGACGAGCTCAATGTGGCGGAGCAGCTCCTGATTGAGGAAATCGGCGACAGAGGCAAGTGTATCCTCATCGGGCGGGCCTCAGGCTGGGTGCTGCGTGAGCGAGACGATGTGCTGAACATATTCATCACGGCGGATAAAAAGTTCAGAAAAAGAAGAGCCGTGAAGGAATATGGCATAGATAAAGACGTTTCCGAGGCGGTGGTGACGCAGTTTGACAAGCGCAGGGCGGGCTTCTTCAAAGAACTGACGGGGCTCAATTGGAACGAAAAAGGCGGATATGACATGGTGCTTGACAGCAGCAAGCTCGGCATCGAAACCTGCGCGGAAATCATCGCTGATGTGGTGGAGAAGAGCAGAAAGGGCTGAAGCGTTGACAGTGCCGCCAAGCCGCTGCCAGTTTATAAAAGATGAGGCTTCAAAAATTCGGGGGCAGCTTTCACAGTCTGTTCACGAATTTTTCTTGCATTTGACGCATTGTTAACATACAATTAGTGTAAAATGGAGAGGCAGTATTATAAATGAAAGACAGATGAGGGAAATTATGGCGACGGGAAAGATTTTGATAGTAGACGATGAAAAGAATATCTGCGAGCTTTTGAAGCTCTACATTGAAAAAGAGGGCTTTGAAGCTCAGACGGCGAACGACGGCGAAGAGGCGCTGAAAAAGTTCGATAGCTTTGCGCCGGATTTAATGCTTCTTGACATCATGCTGCCGGGGCTTGACGGCTGGCAGGTTTGCAGGGAGATTAGGAAGAAATCCACCAAGCCGATTATCATGCTCACCGCAAAGGGAGAGGTGTTTGACAAGGTGCTGGGGCTTGAGCTGGGCGCCGATGACTACATCACGAAGCCGTTCGAGGCGAAGGAGGTAATCGCCCGAATCAATGCCGTGCTGCGCAGAACAAAGCAGCAGAAGCCCGAAGACAGTAACAGAATAGTGACATATGAGAATCTCTCGATAAACCTCACAAACTATGAGCTCAAGGTGAACGGCAAGCAGGTGGATACCCCGCCCAAGGAGATGGAGCTTATCTATCATCTCGCCTCAAACCCGAACCGCGTTTTCACGCGTGACCAGCTCCTTGATGAGGTGTGGGGTTTTGATTATTATGGCGACAGCCGCACGGTGGACGTACACGTCAAGCGCCTGAGAGAAAAGCTGGAGGGCGTTTCAGACAAATGGGATTTGAAAACCGTTTGGGGCGTGGGATATAAGTTTGAAACCAAGGAATAGGGCGGCATGAAAGTAAAGAGTATATTCCGAAGATACCTTACGGTTACGATGGTCATCATCGCTGCGAGCTTTGTTTTTCTCGGCATAATGATGATGGTCTTCTTTTCCGGCTTTTGGAAGAGCGAAAAGGAGAGCCTGCTTGAAAACAACGCAAGGTCTGTGGCGGCCATTGCGGCGGGAGCTATTGCAGACATGCTGGAATCCCCCGCTGAGATGGAAATGCTGGACATTCTTATAAGCAATACCGCAAACAACATAGACGCGGATATCTTCATCGTGGATGAAACCGGCGGGATTTTGCGCGGCAATTTCCACAACAGTAACAAGCAAGATATTGAGGATATCGACAGCGGGATAGTAAAAGCGGCGCTTGAAGGCAAATATATGGAGCAAGGAAAGCTCGGCGGCTTTTATCTGACGGATTATTTCGTTGTCGGCGTGCCTCTTGTGGTGGGCGCGGAGGGGGCGAGGCAGAGCGTGGGCGCGGTGTTTGCCGCAACGAGCAGTTCGCCGATTGACGCTTATCAATCTAAAACGATGGAGATTTTCCTTCTTGCCGCGCTCATGGCGCTGGCCATAGCTCTTCTTGTGGCAAGCTTTTTTTCATATAGCTTTGTGCGGCCGCTCAGAGAGATGAACAGCGCAATAAAGGCTTTCGGCGAGGGCGATATGTCAGTGCGGATGAAGGTGGAGAGCAACGATGAGCTCGGGAGACTGGCCGCGTCCTTCAACGAGACCGCCGCCACGCTTGCAAACAGCGAGAATATCCGCAGAAGCTTTATCGCGAATATCTCACATGAGCTGAAAACGCCGATGACAACGATTGCCGGCTTTATAGACGGCATTTTAGACGGAACAATCCCGCCGGAAAAGGAAAAGAAATATCTTGAGCTCGTCTCAGATGAAGTCAAGCGGCTTTCGCGCCTTGTGAAATCCATGCTGGACCTCTCAAGAATAGACGGCGGAGAGATGAAGCTTTCTCCCGTAAGCTTTGATATAACCGAAACCGTGATAAACACGCTGCTGACGTTCTCGATGCCCATTGAGGAGAAGAAAATTGAGGTACGCGGGCTTGATAGGGTACAGCGCGAGATGGTATATGCAGATGAAGACTTAATTCATCAGGTGGTGTATAATTTAATTGAAAACGCCGTGAAGTTCGCGAATCCGGGCGGATATATAGCCTTCATCATAACCTCGGGGATAGACAGGGTGAGCGTTGCGATTGAAAACAGCGGCGACGGCGTTGATAAAGAAGATTTGCCCTTGCTTTTTGACAGGTTCTATAAAACGGACAAATCCCGCAGCAAGGACAGAAAGGGAATGGGGCTGGGGCTGTATCTCGTCAGAACGATTCTGAGGCTGCACGGCGGAGACATCAGCGTGACGTCTAAGGAACGCGAATCTACGCGCTTCGAATTCTATATTCCCAAGGAGAAGCCCGTCGCAAGAAACGCCGCGTCAGGAGAAGTATATGATGCAGAGATAATCTCGGAAGCTATTGAGGAAAAGGCAGAGGAAAACAAGGAGGACAGCAATGGATAATAATTTCATGCCGAATGAGAATAATCAGAACCCGGCAGAGAGAACCTCGCAGGCGGAGGCTTTCGGCACGGGCGGTATGCCGGTGGCGCCGCCGTCGGTGCCGCAGTTTGTGCCGAAGAGGGCGCCGGAGCCGAAAAAGAGCGGAGGCT
>DBCZ01000040.1:3963-5400 GCA_002293315.1 Ruminococcaceae bacterium UBA945 | reverse complement strand
TCTCCCTAAAACCCAAACCACCTCTTCACATTCTCGTAGCATATATCCGCCACGAGCCTTTTCAGGCTCGACATATCATTCGGATATTCGCCGTCTTCCACCATTTCGCCGAGCATGCCGCACAGCAGACGGCGGAAATATTCATGCCGCGTGTATGAAAGAAAGCTGCGGCTGTCTGTCAAAAAGCCGAGAAAACGCCCAAACGGCAGCATCGAGGCATAGGTCTTCATATGCTCGCGCATGCCGCTTAATGTGTCATTGAACCACCACGCGCTGCCCGGCTGAACCCTCTCCCCGAACGCGCCGGAGAGCGCGCACAGCACCGCGTTATCGCTCGGGTTAAGCGAGAATAAGATAGTTTTGGGTAGAGCGCCGCGCCTCTCTAGTTCATTCAGCAAACTGATAAGCTCGTCTATATACCTACTCGGCCGCCCCATGATGTCATAGCCCACATCGGTGCCCAAGGCAGCGAACGCGGCGGCATTAACATTGCGCAAAACGCCGAAATGCAGCTCCATCACCCAGCCTCTCTTCGCGTATTCCCCGCCGCAGAAGAGCAGCAGCTCCGTTCGGAAGGCTTCGGCTTCTTCATTATTCGGGCACTCGCCGCCCATAGCTTTGCGAAAGGCCGTCTCCGCCTTTTTTGCGTCATGCAGGAAAATTATATCCGTCAGCCCGTGGTCGGCGGCACGGCAGCCCAGCGCCTCAAAGGCTTTCATGCGCGCTAAAAGGGCTTCTTTTAGCGCGTCAATGCCCGTTATGCTCACTCCCGAAACGGCAGAGAGCGCGCTGATATATTCCCGCCAGCCGCCGTTTTCTATGTTCAGCGCCTTATCCGGCCTGAACGCGGGCAAGACCTTGGTTTGGAAGCCTTGCTCCGTTATCCGCCGGTGATAGGTAAGCTCACTTATCGGGTCGTCCGTTGTACAAATCGCTTCCACATTCGCCATTTCCATTATTACGCGCACAGGCAAGCTTTTCAGCTTTACATTTGATTTTTCCCAGATATACTCCGCAGTTTCGGGCGTCAGTGCCTCATCGATCCCGCAATACCGCCACAGCTCAAGGTGGCTCCAGTGATACAGCGGATTCCCGATTAAAGAAGGCATGCACGCGGCATACGCTAGGAATTTTTCCTTGTCCGGCGCGTTGCCGGTTATCAAATCCTCCGGCACGCCGCACATACGCATGGCACGCCATTTGTAATGGTCGGCGCTAAGCCAAGCGTGCGTCAGGTTCTCAAAGCAGACGTTTTCGGCGATTTCGCGCGGGTCCAGATGGCAATGGTAGTCAATAATCGGCAGGCGCGCCGCTATCTCGTGATACAGCTTTTGCGCCGTTGTTGTGTCGAGCAAAAAATCTTCGCTTAAAAACTTCATATTATCTCCTTAAGTGCCTCAACCGCCGCGTCAAACGCCTCGCGATTGCTGTGATACA
>DBCZ01000040.1:0-3953 GCA_002293315.1 Ruminococcaceae bacterium UBA945 | reverse complement strand
GCCAAATGCGGCTCCAGCGTAAGAACCCTGCCGCCCATTTCCCCGTATCGCGCGACTAACTCCGTGATTCTCCCCTCGCCCTTCCCCGCCGGCACGATCTTACCGTCAGCAGTCGCGTCCTTGATGTGCATATACTCCACGTGTGCCGATAATAAATCCCATGCTTCGAGCGTGTTCTGCCCCACCTGAATAAAATTCGCGGGGTCAAACACCGCCTTAAGCTTGGGCAGGCTTTGATGAATAAACAGGCATTCGGCGGCTTTCTCGCCGTAAATCCCCTTTTCATTTTCGTGGCAAAGTGTGATTCCGCTATTCCCCGAACATTCAAGCATTCGCTCAAGATATTCAAGAGCAATGTTGCGCTTGATGTTGCTGTCCACACCGTAAAAGCTGAAAAGGCGGTAATACGGCGCTCCCAGAATATCCGCAAGCTCCAGCATGTGCTTGAAGCTCTCCATATTAGCGGGGAAATCGCCCTCGATGTCCATCTTCCCCGTCGGCGAGCCGATGGCATGTACCTTGATTCCAGCATCGTCAAGCTTCCGCCTGATTTCCCGCGCCTCTGCGACGGAAATCTCCGAGACATTTTTGCAGTCCACTCCTCTTATTTCAAGATGAGTAATCCCGTTTTCCCGCAAGGCCTCAATCTGACCATTAAGCTCGCTGCTTGCCTCATCGGCAAATGCGCAAAGCGTAAATTTGCTCATGTCACACCCCCGAATAGGCTGAGAATCCGCCGTCCACAGGTACTACGATGCCCGTCACGAACCCCGCGGCCTCCTTAGAAAGCAGCCACAACAGCGTACCAATCAGCTCCTCCGCCTCGCCGAATCGCCCCATCGGCGTGGCGGCCAGAATTTTCTCCGTGCGCGGCGTCGGGTTGCCGTTTTCGTCAAACAGCAGTGCGCGGTTCTGATTCGTCACAAAGAATCCCGGCGCGATTGCGTTCACGCGAATTCCCGTCTTGGCAAAATGCACCGCCAGCCACTGCGTAAAATTGCTTATCGCCGCTTTTGCTCCCGAGTAAGCCGGAATTTTCGTCAGCGGCGTGAAGGCGTTCATGCTTGATACGTTCACGATTGCAGCCGTCTCTCTACTCACCATATCCGCGGCGAAAACCTGCGTTGGGATCAGCGTGCCGAGGAAATTGAGGTTGAAAACGAACTCCACCCCCACGGCGTCTAAATCGAAAAAGCTCTTCGTGTCGGCGTCAATGTCGCCAGGCTCATAGGTTTCCTTCTCCGTCGTCGCGCGCGGATTATTCCCGCCAGCCCCGTTGATGAGAATATCGCAGCCGCCGAAATCAGCTAAAATCCTTTCATGTGCGGCCTCAAGGCTTCCTTTATCAAGCACATTGCACTGATAAGCTTTAGCGGAACACCCCTGTGCCGTCAGTTTTTCCTCTACGGCCTTTGCCGCCGCTTCATTCAAATCCAGCAGCGCCGCATTCGCGCCGCAGGCGGCGACGGCCTCGGCGAACATTGAGCAAAGCACGCCGCCCGCTCCCGTTATCACCGCAGTTTTGCCGGATAAATCAATCTTAAAAGGCAGTTTCATTTTTCCTCCTTATGAGAGTCCCTTTGACTTCAAGTATTCATAGCTGCGCTCCAAGCAGGCGAACGGGTCTTCACCATAGCAATCGTCGAGTTCGACGAAAATATGCTCTGTTCCTGCGTTCTCGCACGCGGCAATGCAGGCGTCAAAATTGATATTCCCCTCTCCTATCGAAGCCATGCGCTGCTCTTTTCCCACAATTCTCATGTCCTTGAAATGCACGCAATGCACTCTTCCGGCAAGCTTACTAATCCACTCGGCAGGGTCGCCGCCCGCATATTGAACCCAGTAGGTGTCAAGGATAAACGTCAGCGCGTCGGCGGGGAAATCTGCGATTATACGCTCTAATATGCTCACATCACCTATCTTGCCGAACTCCGGGTGATGGTTGTGATAGCCGAGCAGAAGCCCTTTTTCTTTCAGCATATTTGCCACGGGGACAAACCGCTCGCGGAAGCTTTCGTAATCGAAGGTTTCCGGCTCAAAGATACCCGGTGCGCTGCCAAGCCCGACTATCTTCGCCCCGAAGATTTTATGCTCGGCGGCTACGACGTCGGTTTCATCCGCAACCCTATCCTGATTCGTGTGGGTCACAGGGCAGACAAGACCGTTTTTATCGAGCTGAGCCTTGAGCCATTCCGCTTCAAACGGGCATGTCGCCGAAACCTGCACGGCTGTGTAGCCCATATCCGCCACTCGCGCAAGTGTATCGGCAAAGCTCGCTAAATCCTGCGTGTAATCTCTTAAAGTATAAAGCTGTGCGCCTATTTTCATGATTTCACCCTGCCTTTCATTGACGATTGTTCTTTTCCTTTTTCGTGCGCCGGGCATGGAAACCCGCCCTACATGTCCTTGCCCTTAATTGTCCATTGTTGAAACTTTCACTTCACTGTTCAAAACACCCGTCACTCGCTTCGCTCGCGCCACCCCACCGGGCAACGCCTCTTTACAAAAGAGGGTAAAAGATGTTTTGGCCTTTTCGGAGCGCCGGGTCGTCGCTCCCTACCTTGACGCCCTTAATTGTCCATTATCAATTATCAATTATCAATTGTCAATTGCCCTTATCGGCGCGCTTCATAAGCTCTTCAAGGTATAAATCCTCATCAAATGGGATTTCCACCGCCTTCCCGAGCCATGCCGAGAGGTGCATCGCGTTTGAAAGCGTAAGCCCGCGTATTCCCTCCTCGCCGCCGGCGATTAGCGGCTCTCCGCGAAGAATCGCTCCTGCGAAAGCATTCAGCACACCTGCGTGCTGCTCCGATTTCCCGTCTGTCTCCACCTTCATCATCTCCACATCCGGCGTGCCGAACGGCTCTGTGTTCACCGCCGAGAATTCCTGCTCTGTCTGCGCAAGCTTCCACATCGTCAGCTCGTCATTTTCGGCAATCAGCTTGCCGCCGTCAAAGGTGAGCTCAAGGCGGTTACTGCCCGGGGTTTCGCTCGTGGAGGTGATAAATGTGCCGGTGGCGCCGTTTGGGAATTCCATATAAGCGCTTACGTCATCCTCCACCTCAATGTCGCGCCACTTGCCGAAGTGCAGCTTGGCATCTACCTTGACCGGCAGGCCGCAAATCCACTGAAGTAAATCAAGCTGGTGCGGGCATTGATTCAGCAGTGCGCCGCCGCCCTCGCCGTTCCAGGTGGCGCGCCACGCGGCGGAAGCGAAGTATGCCTGCGGGCGGTACCAATCTGTGATAATCCAGCTCATGCGGCGCATATTGCCCAGCTCGCCGCTATCGACAATCTCCTTCATCTTGCGGTAGATATGATTCGTGCGCTGATTAAACATCATGCCGAAAACCACATCGGCCTTCTCCGCCGCGGCATTCATTTCGCGCACCTGCTTCGTATACACCCCCGCGGGCTTCTCCACCATGACGTGTATGCCTCGCTCCATGCAGGCTATCGCAAGCGGCGGGTGAAAATAATGCGGCACGGCGATAATCGCGGCATTTACCTTGCCGCTATCGAGCATCTCCGTTGCGTCGTCGAAAGAGGCGGCCCCCGGCACCAGCTTCTTTGCCGCTTCAAGCCGCGCGGGGTTGATATCTGCGACCGCCGCCACGGTGAATTCCGTACATTTGCCGCCGATGATGTTCTTTATGTGCGCCGTCCCCATGTTCCCGACGCCGATTATCCCGATTGCGATTTTGTTTCCCATGATATGCTCCATTCTTTTTCGTTTAGTGCTTCACGCTTAGTATGAATAAATATTAGCAGATTGGGATTGGCGTTGCAAGGGAGAATTAGTGTTCCGCAAATAAAAGACAACCGGATTTACCGATTGCCTTTTATCCTATTCTTCGCTCTCACACCTTCACCGCGGCATGCACCGTGAACACCTCATCATTCCACTCTATGAGCAAATAGCCGTCTCGGCCTCCCTCTTTCAAATCCAT
>DBCZ01000084.1:36311-58771 GCA_002293315.1 Ruminococcaceae bacterium UBA945 | reverse complement strand
GCGGCTGGGTGTATTATAATTATATCAATAGTATACAAAATCTTATTTCATTTGAATGCTTAATTGTTCTTATTTCATAATTCATCCACAAGGGGGCAACACGATGTTACCTGTAATTACGATTTCAAGACAGTATGGAAGCGGCGGCCACGAAATTGGCGAGAAAGTGGCAGAGCGGCTTGATATTCCGTTTTATGATAAATCTCTCATCGCTTTGGCCGCTAAGAAGAGCGGGCTTTCTGAAGAGGTTTTTGCCGATGTGGATGAAAAAGCCACGAGCAGCCTGCTGTATTCCATGGTTATGGGCAGCTTTGCCTACGGCAGCAGAATGGCCGGCATAAATGAAATGCCCATCAATGATAAGCTCTTCATTATTCAGTCTGATATTATCAAGAACGCGGCCAATGAGGGCGCATGCGTAATAATCGGCAGATGTGCCGATTATATCCTGCGGGATCACAAAAACTGCCTTAACGTCTTCATTCACGCCGATAAATCCGCGAGGGTTAAGCGCGCGGTTGATATGGGTCTTGCAGATGCCTCTAAGGTATCTGATTTCATCACGAAGAAGGATAAGCAGCGCGCCAATTACTATAACTTTTACACGAACAACCGCTGGGATGAAATAGGCAACTATGATTTAACCATAGACACATCCCGCTTTGATATCGAAACCGCGGTGCAGATTATCGTCGATGCCGCGAAACAGCTCGCAACCCCCACGCCAAAGCCGGCAGAAGTGTAACTTCTTCTTTGTTTCATTGTTATTCTCCTTTCAAAGGCAGCCCTCACGGGGGCTGCTTTTGTTTTGCAAAATCACCGATAAGTGCTATAATAGCGGGGAGAATTATCGTTAAAGGGAGTGTAATTATGAAAACGAAGAGTGAACTAACTGAAATCTTTAAGGCTTTTCAGGAGAGCATTAAGAAATCCGATTCCTTCGATGCGGGAAAACAGAGCCTGCTTGAGCTCAGAAAAGACATCACCGCAATATATGATCACATTTTCACCGTTTGCGCCGGCGAGGATTTCTGCAAAATGCCTCTCCCTAAGCACAAAACCATCGCGTATTATCTATATCATCTAACGCGCATTGAAGACATCACCTCAAATATGCTGATTGCGGGCAAAACGCAGGTTTTCTTCACCGGCGGCTTTGATAAGCTGTTGAACTCACGCGTCATCACCACAGGCAATGAAATACCCCGTGATGAATTGATAGAATTCAGTAAGACACTGAATATCGGCGAGCTTCAGAAGTATGCTGCCGCCGTTTTGGCAAACACGGATGAGATAATCCGGAGCATGAGCTATGAGGTCTCAAAGATGAAGGTCTCTGCGGAAAGAAGAGCGGCGCTGATAGAAGCAAAATGCGTTTCAACCGATGAAAACGCATTCTGGCTGGTTGACTATTGGTGCAAGAAAACCTATGCGGGGCTTATGCTCATGCCATTTTCAAGACACCAAATGGTGCATCTGGACAACTGCCTGCATATTATCGAAAAAATCAAGAAATGATATGCTTTAATACATTGCAAAATAATGCGGGCGGGAGAATGAAAGAGATGGAAAACCCTGAAACGAATATAATTGAAGCACCGCAGAAAGAGCGGATTTCCTCCAAGAAAGCGCGAAACATCACCCTCGTGCTTTCTTTTCTTGCTGTTTTACTGCTCATCGCAAGCGTTTTTATTGGCCTCAACACCTCGCCCGAGGAAATTACAACGTTTTCGATGGGCTCATATGTGCAGCAGAAGGTCTACGGCGCAGACAGGCAAAATACCGCGCACGAGGCGGCAAGCGCCGTCGCCGCGCTGGAGGAAATGATTTCCTGGCGTGTGGAGGGCAGTGATATTGAAAAGCTGAACCTCGGCGCGGGCGGGGATTTCATTGAAATCAGCCCTCTTACATACGGTCTGCTTGAGCTTTGCAACGACGTGAGTGAGCTTTCGGGCGGCGCTTTCGATGTGACAATCTCCCCGCTTTCGCGCCTGTGGGATTTCGACAGAGGCGATGAATTTATCCCCGAGCAAAGCCTCGTCGAGGAGCTTCTCCCGCATGTCGACTACCGAAATATCCTGCTCGGCGAGAATAATACCGCTGCACTGAAGCAGACGATGACCTCCGTGGATTTAGGCGGCATCGGCAAGGGCGCCGCCTGTGACGCGGCGATAAATGTCTATAAGCAAAGCGATGTGAGCGCCGCGATTATCGCCGTGGGCGGAAGCGTGGGCGTGTATGGAGGCAAGCTTTTCGGCGACCCATGGACTGTCTCAATCAAGAACCCCGCCGGTTCAGGCACGATGGGCGAGCTGAAGATAACCGATGGCTTCGTCTCCACCTCCGGCAGTTATGAGAAATTCTTCACTGACAGCGGCGAGCTTTACCATCATATCCTTGACCCCAAAACGGGCTATCCTGCAAAAAGCCGCCTTGTATCCGTCACGGTGAAGAGTGCTTCAGGCGCGCTTTCAGACGCCCTCTCAACCGCCTGCTTCATCCTCGGGCTTGAGAGCGCCGCCGCTTTGCTTCGCGAATATGATTCAGAGGCTGTTTTCATCGACGAAAACAACAAGGTATATCTCACCGACGGCCTCAAAAACAGCGGCGCTTTTAAGATTACGAACAATGATTATACCCTCGCGGAGAATTATAATGAGTAAGTTTACATATGAGCTTGCAAGAGAACGGAAATTCATCACGAAAAAGAATATCTTCATCTTTGCTGCCATAGTTCTCGTCTGCGCGGCAATCTGGCTTTTCTATGCACTTGCCCCCAATGGCGGCACGGCGGAAATCAAGCTTGACGGCGAGCTGTATGAAACAGTTGACTTTGCCTCTCTTGAAGCCGCCAAGGAGATTTTTATTGACCCGAATTTGGCAGGCGGCGTTGAGCTGACTATTACAGCTGACAGCACAGGTATATCCGTAACACGCGCAACCTGCCCGGATAAAACCTGCGTTGAAACAGGCAAAATTGTCAGGGCCGGCGAGGTTATCATCTGCCTGCCCGCAAAGCTGAGCATAACTGTAAGCGGCGCATCTGATGCCGACGCCATCACGTATTAGGAGGCAAAATGAAGCTTGAGACAAGAAGAATCGCCTTTATCGGGCTGCTTGCGGCGCTTGCGATTGTTTTCTCCTTTCTTGAGGGGCTGCTGCCCCCGCTGCCGTTTCTCCCACACGGCGCAAAGCTGGGCTTATCAAATATCGTAACGATGTTCGCGGCGGGCACTACAGGCATTTTTTCGGCAATCGCCATTGCTGTTATAAAAGGAATTTTCGCCTTTCTTACAAGAGGAGTGACGGCGGGAATTATGAGCCTCTTCGGCGGCATATTAAGCACGCTGGTGATGTGGATAATCCTTAAAAAGACAAAGGCCAGCCTGTCGGTCGTAGGAGTGGGCGGAGCACTGACGCATAACCTCGCCCAGCTGACGACAGCGTTCTTTCTCACAAGAGCTGCCGCCTTTTATTACGCACCATTTATGTTGATTCTCGGCGTAATCACGGGGCTGCTTACGGGCGCGGTGCTGAAAATCTCTCTCCCCCCGCTCATGAAGGTATCAAAGCATTTCGGGATTGAAAAAGCAGGAGGTAAAACAAAGCATGAGTAACGTCACTATGAGGATTTCCAGTATTTCTGAAGCCCGATTTTCGCACATTTTTCTTGCAAAAATCACTGTTAATGATTGAATAAAGCATGAATATACTGTAAAATGTATTTTGATATTCAGAATTAACAATTTATTCATAAAAAGCATCTGCAAAGGAGTTGAGAAAATGGACTTAAGCTTCCCGAGGCGCCCGTTTCATTCCAAGGGCGGGGCGAATGTGCCTCACCGCAAAAACACGGCGCATATGGAATCTGTGTTCATGCCGCCGCCGGACAAAATAATTTTGCCAATGCAGCAGCACATCGGTGCTATCTGCACTCCGACGGTAAAAAAGGGCGATTATGTTTACGCCGGGCAGGTCATCGGCAACAGCGAGGCGTATGTCTCCGCGCCGATACACGCCTCAGTTTCGGGCACGGTGGCAGACATCACGCAAATCACAATGACGGGCGGGCAGAAGATTGACGCCGTGGTGATTGAATCTGATGGCAAGATGGAATTTGAGCCCTCCATACAGCCGCCGGCGGAAATTAAGACAAAGAAAGAGCTTGATGAAGCCACGTGGAACGCTGGGCTTGTAGGTCTTGGCGGCGCGGGGTTTCCCTCGCACGTTAAGCTGAACGTCAAGGATGAGAGCAAGATAGACACGCTCATCATCAATGTGGCGGAGTGCGAGCCGTATGTCACGGCTGACCACCGCGAAGCGCTTGAAAACGGCGAAAACGTCCTTCTCGGCATATACAAGGTCAAGGAAATCCTCGGCGTAAAGAGGGTTTTCATCGCCGTGGAGGAAAACAAGCCGGACGCCATCGTTAAGCTCACAGAAATTGCGGATAACCCCGAGCTTGACCCCAACGACGAGGTGCGCGTCATAAAGCTGAAAAGCAGATACCCGCAAGGTGCGGAGAAAATCCTCATTAAGGTGTGCACAAACAGAGTAGTGCCGGAAGGCGGGCTGCCGTCAGACGTGGGCTGTATTGTAATGAACATTGCGTCCGTCGCCTTTATCTCAACCTTTATAAAGAACGGCAAGCCCCTCACTTTGAAGAGGGTGAGTATAGATGGCTCGGCTATAAAGAACCCGCAGAATGTGATTGTGCCGATCGGCACGAAAATCAGCGATATTGTAGAGTTCTGCGGCGGCTATAAAACAGAGCCGAAGAAAATCATGCTGGGCGGCCCTATGATGGGCACGGCACTCACGACTGACGATTTCCCGATAATCAAGCAGAACAACGCGGTTTTGTTCTTTGATGAAAAAGACGCCAATCTCATGAAAACCACGGCCTGCATACGCTGCGCGCGGTGCTATATGGCCTGCCCCTTGAGCCTGCGCCCGCGTGATTTTGAAATGGCTTCCGACAGCAAAGACCTTGAAAAGCTGAAGGATTTGCACATAATGAACTGTATGGAATGCGGCTGCTGCTCTTATGCCTGTCCGGCGGGCAGAAAGCTCGTGCATGCTATAAGAGTGGGCAAGAATCATTTGAGAACGGGGGGTGCAAAATAATGGAAAAGCTGATTATGTCTTCCTCCCCGCACCTTAATGGCAAAAAGAGAACGCAGAATATCATGCTCGATGTCATCATCGCGCTTGCGCCGGCGATGATTGCGGGCGTCATCTTCTTCGGCATCAGGGCCGCCGTGCTCATCGTGACCTGCGTCACCGCCTGCGTGCTTTCGGAGTTCCTTTCGCGCAAGATAATGAAGAGAGATAACACCGCCTGGGATTTAAGCGCCGTGGTCACGGGCGTTTTGCTCGCGCTGAACCTGCCTGTTTCACTGAACCCGCTGATGGCGGCGTTCGGCTCTGTCATCGCAATTGTCGTCGTGAAGCAGATGTTCGGCGGCATAGGCATGAATTTCGTGAACCCCGCGCTAACGGCAAGAATCGTGCTTGTTAATTCCTTCCCCGCCGACATGACGAAGTGGACGCAGCCGTTTTCCTACGGCGCGGATATGGTAACCACCGCCACGCCGCTTCAGATGCTCAGCAGCAATGTTGACGCATTAAGCTCCGCTTCCGGCGGAGAGCTTGTCGAGCTGCCGTCTTACCTCACGCTGTTCCTCGGGAACATCGGCGGCTGTATCGGTGAGACCTCGGCGCTGGCGCTGCTTCTCGGCTTTGTGTATCTGCTGGCAAGGCAGATAATCCACCCTGTTATACCTGTGGTGTATATCAGCACGGTGGCAGGGCTTTCGTTCCTCTTCGGGAGAGACCCGCTCTTCGACATTCTCACGGGCGGCCTGTTAATCGGCGCTATTTTCATGGCAACCGATTACACCACCTGCCCGATGTTTATTGGCGGCAAGGTGATTTTCGCTTTCGGGTGCGGTGCCTTGACGATGCTGATACGACAGTTCGGCTCGATGAACGAGGGCGTGTCATATGCCATTGTGATAATGAATATCCTCGTTCCGCTGATTGAACGATATGTTAAGCCCAAGACCTTCGGGCAGAAAAAGATTGTGAAAAGAAAACAGAATAAGGCAAAGGAGGGTGTAAAATGAAATTTACCTTCAAAGATTCCATCCTCCCCGCCTTGATTCTCACGGTAATCTGCGCAGTGATGACGCTTGCCCTCGCCGGCACGAACGAGCTGACCAAAATGCAAATCGCCGAGGCGCAGCTTGAGGTTGCGAGGCAATCCCGCATGGTGGCTCTGCCAGACGCAGAAGAATTCACCGAGACAGACGCGGGCTATTATAAGGGCATGTCAGGCGGCAGCGTCGTCGGCTATGTTTTTGAAATCTCCTCCGCGGGCTACGGCGGCGCGGTGAACGTGATGACCGGCATAAGCGCTGACGGAAACATAACCGGCGTGGTAATTTTAAGTCAGAACGAGACGCCCGGCCTCGGCGCAAATATTCTAAAAGACGATTTCACGGCGCAGTATAAACAGGGCGTTCCCGAACGCGGGCTTGAGGTAATCAAAAACCAAGCCGCGGGAGAGGGCGAAATCGAAGCCCTCACGGGTGCTACGGTTTCCTCAACTGCCGTCACGAACGCTGTGAACCGGGCCGTTGAAATTTACAATAATGAGATAAAGGGAGGCGAGTGATTTGACGATTCAAAATGATACAAAGAAAAAATCCGGTCTCTGGAAAGAATTCACAAAGGGCATAATCAAGGAAAACCCCGTTTTGCGCCTGATGCTCGGCTGCTGTGCTTTTCTCGCGGTGACTACCTCAGCCTCAAACGCCATCGGCATGGGGCTCGCGACGATGTTCGTGCTCGTCGGCTCAAACGCCGTTATCTCCTTGCTGAGAAACGTTATCTCGGATAAAATCAGAATCCCCGCCTTTATCACGGTAATCGCAAGCTTCGTCACGATAGTTCAGCTGTTTATCAAGGCTTATTCGCCGGACCTTGACAAGGCCCTCGGCGTTTTCCTGCCGCTTATCGTTGTAAACTGCATCATTCTCGGCAGAGCCGAGGCATTCGCGAGCAAAAATAAGGTTATCCCGTCGATTATCGACGGCTTGGGTATGGGCATCGGCTTCACCGCCGCACTGCTTTTAATGGGCATAATAAGAGAGCTGCTCGGCGCAGGCACGGTTTTCGGCCTGCCGCTGCTTTCTAACTTCATGCCGCCCGTAGTAATATTCCTCCTCCCGCCCGGCGGATTCTTCGTTTTCGGAATCCTCGTCGCGGTGGCTGGCAGGCTCTCAAAGGAGAAGAAAGCTCCCGACGCCATGGGTTGCGCCTATTGTCCGCTTTCCTCCTCCTGCACACAGCTCAGGGAGATTGAAGAAAGGGAGGGCAAATAATGGACGCAACTGTAATTAAGGGCTTTGTGGCCATCTTCCTGTCCGCAATCCTTACGGAGAACTATGTTCTGAATAAATTCCTCGGCATTTGCCCGTTTCTGGGCGTTTCTAAAAAGCTCAACACGGCTATGGGCATGAGCATCGCCGTAACGCTCGTCATGGTAATTGCCACGGCCGTAACATGGCCGCTGTATATGTATGTGCTTGTGCCGAATGATTTGGGCTATCTGCAAACCATCGTCTTTATCCTCGTCATAGCGGCGATAGTTCAGTTCCTTGAAATCGCCATCAAGAAGTATATGCCCCCGCTCTATAATTCGCTGGGCATTTATCTTCCGCTTATCACGACGAACTGCGCCGTTCTCGGCGTCACCATGCTGGTGCTTGACAAGGGCGCCGCAGACCCGACCTTCGGCTTCTCGCAGTCGCTTGTGAACGCGTTCGGCTCAGGCATAGGCTTCCTCGTCGCAATGGTGCTTTTCGCCGGCGTGAGAGAGCGCCTCGAAAAATGCGATATCCCGCATTTCCTCAAGGGCATGCCCATCACACTCATCGCCGCCTCGATAGTCTCTGTCTCGTTCCTCGGGTTCAGCGGGCTTGTCGACGGACTGCTGTAAGGAGGTAACTATGGGTTTATCAATTCTTATAGTAGGCGGCATAGGGCTTATTGCCGGCGTGATTCTCGTAATCGCCGCCACCGTTATGGCTGTGCCGAAGGATGAGGTTGCGGAACAGCTTGAGGCAGTGCTGCCCGGCGCAAATTGCGGCGCGTGCGGGTATTCCGGCTGCGCGGCTTATGCCGACGCCCTCTCGAAGGGTACTGCCAAGGGCGGGCTTTGCTCTCCGGGCGGAGAAGCTGTCGCCGTGGCTTGCGCGGAGATTCTTGGCGGCGAAAGCGCCGAGGTGGAGTATAAAACCGCGCTTGTGCGATGCCTCGGCAGCCATGATAACACAAGCGACAAAATGATATATGACGGCATTAAAAGCTGCTCGGCCTCAACCTTTCTGGCGGGCGGCATAGCGCAGTGCAGCTACGGCTGCATGGGCATGGGCGACTGCGAGGCCGTATGCGAATACGGCGCGATTGACATCTGCAACGGCGTGGCGAAGATTGACCCCGCGAAGTGTCGCGGCTGCTCAAAATGCGTCGAGGCCTGCCCGAAGAGGCTCATCAAATTTGTAAAGCTGAAGAAACAGGCCGTTGTGCGCTGCATGAATTGCGACAAGGGCGCGGGAACGGTCAAGGTCTGCAAAATAGGCTGCATAGGCTGCATGAAGTGTGAGCGCGTTTGTCCGGAAGATGCAATTCACGTCAAGGATTTCTGCGCAACGGTAGACGCCGAGAAATGCACTGGCTGCGGCGAATGCGTCTCTGCCTGCCCGAGGCACGTAATAACTCTGTTTGAGCATCTTCCGCCGGTGTAATCCGAGAGAAATCTTAATGAAAATGTATGAAGCCGTTAAACTTTCTTTTATCATTATCATTTAGAATACAGGCAGACACAGGGCTGTGAAGGCCTTCTGTAAAAATGAACAGTGAGGAGATTTATCATGCAGAAATCAATTAAAGGGAGCTTCGGGCTCACAGCCGGCATTTTCATCATCATCGGCCTGGTTCTTCTGATTTTCCCCGGTATCGCGCTTAGCCTTGCCTGCATAATTATCGGCATCGTGGCGCTTGTTTACGGTATTATGCGAATAGTCAATTACACAAAGGATTCCTCCGCTGCGCCCGCACTTGATTTGGTCATCGGGCTGGCGCTTGCCATCTTCGGCGTGGTGCTAATTTTCGTGCCGAACTTCTTCAGCGGCCTGATTTCCATCGTGCTCGGAATTTACTTCGTCGTTGAAGGCTTCTCAGACGTGAAGAGAGCCCTTGACATGAAAAAGGCCGGCTACTCAAAATGGGTTATCCCGTTTGTGATTGCTCTGGTGGTCGTGGCTCTCGGCGTGCTGATTATAGTCAACCCCGTCGCGACATGGCTCGTGAGAATCCTCGGCATCGCAATGATAGTTGAGGGCGTTTCGACCGCCTTCAGCACAGTAGCCGTGAAGAAATAAGCTATCTGAAAAGAATTAACCCATCACAAGCTTCGTATGTGATGGGTTTTCTTTATTCTATCAGTATTTAATTGCGGTTTCCACGGCCTCCGTGCTTTCCTTTTCCTCCATTTCCCATTCCTTTTCCGTTTCCGGCGCCCTTTCCGTTCCCCATTCCGTTGCCGTTGCCGGCGCCGTTTCCGTTCCCCATGCCGCCACTTCCATCGCCCATTCCGCTGCCTTTGCGCGATTCCGTTTCGCTTGAGCTGACTTCAGACGTTGCGCTTGGCGCTTCTTCTGTTTCCTTTTCGCTTTCAGCAGGTTCGGAGACAGTATCTGAGCTGTTCTTTCCCTTGCCTTTACCGTTCATTTTTTTATGCATCTGCCCTTTAATCTCACCGATTGAGCTGTTCCGGCAGGTTTCAAAGGTTGCGGTCGGGTCAACCTCCTGCAATTCTACTATCGCTATATATTTGGCCGGGGTCAGGTTCTCCTCCAGGGCCTCTTCTTTTGTGGCAGAATCAACCGCGTAGACTTCTTTTTCAATCGCTTCGCTGTTTTCCTGCGGCAATGCGGCATCTATACATGTTTTCATCGCGTTCAGCATTTCAGGCTCGCTTTGGCTGTTTTGCGTCTGTAAAGTCGCCGTAACCATTCCTCGGTCCTTGACATATCCCGCCTCCGTCATCTCCGCTATGAGGATTTCCAGCGCCTCTGTATAGCTTTTGTGGCGTATGTCAACATTTTCCAAAACGGCGCTTCCTTCATCATTATAGGCATGTGTGGAAATGACACGGCCGAAATCGTTAAAACCCATTGCTATGCTGGGATTCACATCTATATCGACGACTCCGGCTTCAGAATAATAAGTATTATATCCCGCGAACCCGGCGGCGAAAAGAATTGCAACCGCCGCAAAAGCCGCCGCATAACGGGCGAACCCTGCTCTTTTCTTTGCATATACCTTGCTGTGCAGAAAACTGCTTGTGCTTTGCTTCAGTTTTTCCTCTGCATTAATTCCGTCAAAGGCATTTTGTATCCTGTTATTCAAAGAGTTCACCCCCTAAGGCAGATTTCAGCTGCTCACGTGCCCGCGAGAGCCAGGTGTAAATCGTGTTTTCTTTCTTATGCAGAATCGCCGCGATTTCAACGGCTGAATATCCCTCGTAATAGAACAGGTAAATCACATTTTTATAGTTCGGCGGCAGCATGAGCACCGCGTCAAAGACTTCTCTGTTGCTTTCGTCAATATATGAAGGCTCTACTGTCAGTTCTTCAATGGAGGAAACCTTTTTCCTGAAAAAGCTTTTGAGATTATCCTTGCATGAATTTATCGCAACCCGAAGAAGCCATGCTTTTTCATGAGTATCATTATCGAAGACAACATCATGCAGGACATACTTCAGGAAAATCTCCTGAAATATGTCCTCTGTGTCATGATAGTTTTTCAGGTGCATAAAGCAAACCTTGCGAATCATATCAGAATGCTTCTCTATCGCAAGCTGCGCTTCCTGCTCGCTTCTCATAATTCCTGTCCTTAACGGCGTCCTCTTCCGGGTCCGCCATTCCTTCCGCCTTGATGTCCCCAATTAGGCATTCCGCCTCTACCCGGCCAATTACCTCTATTATACCCCATCTCCTCGTAATTGTCACAGTAATAAACGCCGTCATGCTCGTGCGGGCCCACTTCTGTGCAATCCGGGAACGGGCATTCGCCTTCGATCGGGCAGTTTTCATATCCGCCCACCGGGCATTCCAGAACAGGGCATTCAATTACCGGCGATACTCTTGGGGCAGGGCGTCTGCCTCTTCCTCCGCCATGTCTTGCCGCCGATGCCGGCGATACCGCCGTTGCAACGATAAGAACCATCATTGCGATAATTGCCAAAACTTTCTTCATGTCTTTCTCTCCTTCTTTTTTGTTGGTTACACAGCTAATACGATTCAAAAAAGCAAATCCTTTCAAGACAATAATAATCTATGCAAAAAAACCGACGGTTACTATCGCCGGTTTTTCATCTCATCATTTTTGTATATTCTGCAAAACTGCTTTATATGCTCTTCAACCATGCTTATTGCTTCCTCTTCTCTTTCGGGTTGGCAATCGCAAAGCAGTAACATCAGAAATAATGGTGCGTAAAATTGTAATGCCATAATTTGTGCATTCTCCGGAAGAAGACCGCCGCTCTTTGTCAACAGCTCAAACAGCATACCTTGGTAGGAAAGCGGTTCATCGATATATTGCCCCGCATACAGCGTTGCAGACTCAGGATTTTTGTATTGCTCAATCGTAAGCATTTTTCTGAATCTGATTGCATATTCATCATGCAGGAAATAGTTGAACAGCAGCTTGCCACGTCCAATCAGTTCAGCCTCGGAAATTCCCGAAAAAACAGCTTCATCTTGGGCGGCATCACTCCCGTGCATTTGCATTGACTCAGCCTGTTTAGCATAACGCATTTTCATTTCCTCAAAAACAGCACTGAAAATGTCTCCTTTTCCTTTATAATGCTTATAAAGCGAAGCCGCTTTAATCCCAACGGCAGCGGCTATGTCCGCCACCGTGACACCATCGTAGCCTTTTTGAGAAAAAAGCTTCAGTGCTTCACTGATTATCTTCTGCTTGGTATCCGGCTTTCCCATATTTTACCCCTACAACAAAGCAATTCTTGAAATTTCAATGATCAGTATCTTGAAGATAATGCTTGCGCTCAGAACAAAGAACATAATTTTACGGTATTTCTGATTCTTCACAAAAACAGATGATATTCCTGCAATCAGATTGATTGCACCTCCTGCATAGGATAAATTCACCTGCAAGGAATCCAGTGCAAAGAAACCTTCTCCACCCTGAAGTGCCGTGACATAATCGTCTCGCATAACTGCGAAGCAGCACAGTACCAGCCCGATTATTGTCAGTACGAGTGTCCTCCTGCCCCATAATTCAATCTTTCTATTGTTGATAATTGAAAGCGTTGTAAAGATTAGAATTATGAGCAGTGTGATTGAAGAAAGTATAGACCACAAATCGCCAAAAAACAAGTTTACCATTTTAAGTTCCTCCTTAGCTAACATTCATTAGCTTTTTCATTCATTATAGCTAATGAATGTTAGCTTGTCAAGTCTTGCTTTTTTATGGTATACTTTTTCGTGGATTTTACTTGATATGATTGGAAGGAAATAAATGAGCACTCGTGAAGATATAAGAAATGTGGCGATTATCGCGCATGTTGACCACGGCAAAACGACGCTTGTTGACCAGCTTTTGAAGCAGAGCGGCGTTTTTCGTGAAAATGAGGCAGTGGCCGAGCGCGTTATGGATAACGGCGACATTGAGCGTGAGCGCGGCATAACTATTCTTTCAAAGAACACCGCAGTTAAATATGAAGGCACAAAGATAAATATCGTTGACACCCCGGGTCACGCGGATTTCGGCGGCGAGGTGGAGCGCATCCTCATGATGGTGGACGGCGTTTTGCTGCTCGTCGATGCGTTTGAGGGTTGTATGCCCCAGACGAGGTTCGTCCTCAAAAAAGCGCTGGCTCTGGGAAAGAAGCCGGTCGTCTGCGTCAACAAGATAGACAGGCCCGGCGCGCGGCTCGCCGAGGTTGTGGACGAGGTTCTGGATCTGTTCATCGAGCTGGGCGCCAATGACGAGCAGCTCGATTTCCCCGTCGTCTATGCATCGGGGCGTGACGGTTACGCAACGCTTGACCCGAATGCGCCCGGTGAGAACATGATTCCCGTCTTTGAGATGATAATAAACGAGGTGCCGGCACCCGAGGGAGACCCCGACGGCAGCTTGCAGGTGCTGTTCTCCAACATAGACTATGACGAATACGTCGGGCGAATCGGCATAGGCAGAGTTGAGCGCGGCATGATACATGTTAACGAGACGGTCACCATCTGCTCCGGCGAGGACGAGCACACAAGGAACGCGAGGGTTGTGAAGCTCTATCAGTTTGAAGGCTTGAAGCGCGTCGAGGCGGAGACTGCCTCCATCGGCGACATCATCTGCGTCTCCGGCATTGCGGATTTGAACATAGGTGAAACGGCGTGCGAAGCGGGGAATCCCGACCCACTGCCGTTTGTGAAGATAGACGAGCCGACTGTGAGCATGAATTTCATCGTGAACAACTCCCCGTTTGCGGGGCGCGAGGGCAAGTTCGTCACGTCGAGGAATATCCGTGACCGCCTTTATAAAGAGGTGGAAACGAACGTTGCAATGAGGGTTGAAGACACCGACACCACCGACGCGCTGAAAGTCTCAGGACGCGGCGAGCTGCATCTTTCAATTCTGATTGAGCAGATGAGACGCGAGGGATATGAATTTCAAGTCTCACCGCCGACGGTTATATATAAGGAAAAGGGCGGCGCGAGGCACGAGCCGATTGAGCTTCTGATGATTGAGGTGCCTGACGGTTATGTCGGGGCTGTCATGGAAAAACTGGGTTCGCGCAAGGCCGAGCTTGTGAACATGGGCACAAGGGAATCCGGCACAACGCACATGGAGTTTAAAATCCCCGCCAGAGGCATAATGGGTTATCGCTCCGAGTTCCTCACAGACACCAACGGCAACGGCATAATGAACCATGTCTTCGAGGGATATGAACCGTATAAGGGAGATATTCCGCACCGGCAGCAGGGCTCACTTATCGCGCACGAGAACGGCACCTCGACGGCATACGGGCTTTTCTACGCTCAGGACAGAGGCAGGCTTTTCATCGGGCCGGGTGTAGAGGTCTACGAGGGCATGATTATCGGCGCAAACCCGAAGGCCGAGGATATGACCGTGAACGTCTGCAAGAAGAAGCATGCCACGAATACGCGCTCTTCAGGCGCAGACGAAGCCTTGAAGCTCACGCCTCATTCTGTTCTGAGCCTGGAGCAGAGCCTTGAATTCATCGCAGACGATGAGCTTGTGGAGATTACACCCAAGAGCATTCGCATGAGAAAGAGGCTTTTGGATAAAAATGACCGTGCCAGAGAAGCGAGCCGGAAAAAGAAGGCGGCTACCTAAAGGGAAATCACTGACGAAGTGGAACAGCTATGATAATACTTGACCTTGAATGGAATTCCAGCTACAGCAAGAGACGAAAAGGATATATCAATGAAATAATCGAGTTCGGCGCAGTCAAGGTTGATGAGAATCTGATTGTTACCGACAGGTTTTCTTCGTTCGTTAAGCCGCAGGTCGGCAAGCGCATGAATTCCGTCATATCAAATCTGACGAACATCAAGTATGAATATCTCAAGGACGGCGGCACGTTTATGCAGGTGGTGCGAAGATTTCGCAAATGGGCCGCAGAAGATGTTATAATGACATGGGGAACGTCAGATATACTCACGCTCATTGACAACTGCCGCTATTTCAGCGGCGATATGCATGTGCCGTTTTTATCGGATTACTGCGATTTGCAGGCATATTCCGAGATGAGACTGAAGCATGGCGGCGAACAACTCGGCCTCTCCACAGCCGCGGAACAGCTGGGGCTTGACATAGGCGGCGTGGAGCTGCACAGGGCACTTGACGACAGCGAGCTGACGCTGGAAATCCTCAGAAGCATTTATGATAAAAATGAAATCCAAAAATTCCGTCAGAAATGCGACGACGAATTCTACCGCCGCATAACCTTCAAAACATCGTATATAAGCAACCTGCGCCACCCGCTCGTGAAGCGTCAGCATATGAAATTTGTCTGCCCGAAATGCGGCTCTGCCTGCGACAGGCTCTCGCCGTGGCAGGCGAAGAACAAGAGCTTCCGCGCCGAATTTAAGTGCAAAAAATGCGGACATAGGTTCATTGGAAGATTGATTTTGAAAGAGAAATATGAGGGCATAATTGTGAACCAGAAAACTTTCCCTGTTCCTGTTATAGAAAAGCCCAGAGAGGCAAAGCCTGAAAAGCTCGGCAATATGAGCCTTGAAATCGCGCAGAACGGCGTCGGGCTTCTGAAGTTTGCCGCCTTTGAGCGCATTGGCGGGGTTATCCATGCTTTCTCCACGCGCATTGGCGGCGTGAGCAAAGATGATTTCGCCGCGATGAACCTGGGCTTTGGCCGCGGAGATAACCGGGAAAACGTCACGAGAAATTATGAGCTTTTCGCAGAGGCGCTCGGCGCGGATAAGGAAAGCTTCGTGACGGGCGCACAGGACCATCACATAAATATCAGGCGTGTGGGCGCGGCTGAAAGAGGTCTCGGCATTTGGCGGGATTATGATATGAAAAGCGTTGACGGCCTCTGCACGAACGAGCCCGGTGTGCTGCTCACAATTTATTGCGCCGATTGCGTTCCGCTGTATTTTATTGATGAGCAGAAGCGTGCCATCGGGCTGGCTCATGCGGGCTGGAAGGGCACTGCCGCAAACATGGCACAAGCCATGGTGAAGAAAATGAAGGCTGAGTTCGGCAGCAATGCTGCGGATTTGAAGGTGGCAATCGGGCCTTCAATTTGCAAGGAATGCTTTGAGGTGGACGAGCCTGTGGCCAAGATTTTCATGGAGCTGCCCGAAGCGGCTAAATTCGTTGAAGACACACACGACGGGAAATTCCACATTGATTTATGGGAATGCAACCGGCAGTTCCTGCTTGCCGCCGGCTGCTTGAGCGAAAATATTTATGTCGGCAATGTGTGCTCGATGTGTGAGAGCGATTTGATTTTTTCGCACAGAAGGACTCGCGGGCGCAGAGGAAGCAACGCTGCCGTGCTCGGCTTAAAATAAACTGCGAGGTAAAAATATATGTGGTTTCCGCTTGCGCTTCTCACTGCCGGTTTTTGGGGCGGCAGTGACCTTTTTTCCAAGATGGGTACAGACCCGCGCGATAAATTCAGCCACCTGAAAATGATAATCGCGGTGGGCTCGGTTATGGGCATTATCGGCGTTGTGTTGCTTATCATGAATTGGAATGAATACTCCTTCATGAGCCTGCTGCGCTATCTGCCGGTATCCGCGCTTTACATCGCGGCGATGTTCATCGGATATATAGCCTTGCGCTACCTTGAATTATCCGTCTCCTCTCCAATTTGCAACGGCTCGGGCGCGCTTGCGGCGCTGATGTGCTTCATCTTTCTCGGGCAAGAGCTTTCGTGGGTTCAGTTTGCTGCGATAATTCTCGTCGTCACCGGCACGATTCTTCTGACTGTCTTCGATATGCGCGACGAGAACAAGGCGCGGAAATTCCGCGGCGAGGTGATTGAAGAGAAATATGCCGTAAGTCTAATCGCCGTGCTTTTGCCGGTTTTCTACTGTGTAATCGACGCGCTCGGCACCTTCGGCGACGCCCTCGTGCTTGACAGCCTCGTCACCGAAATGGAGGCCGAGATTTCATATTATCTCACTTTCCTGTTCTGCGCGGTGCTGGCATTCATCTATGTTGTAATTATTAAAAAGCAGAGAATAATTCTGAAGGAAGAGCGCGAGAAGGGCGCGGCGGCTCTGTGCGAAACAGCCGGGCAGTTCTTTTATATATACGCAATAGCCCAAAATGCGATTATGGCCGCCCCGCTGATTTCAGCCTACTGCGTTTTTTCAGTGATTTTTTCGCGGATTTTCCTGAAAGAAAAGCTGACGCCGCGGCAGTATTCCGCGATAGCAGTTGCGGTTTCGGGTATAGTGATAATGGGATTCTTTGAATAAACGGAGGAAATTATGACAGATTATGTAGCAGAATGCAGCAGCGATTGCGCTTCATGCGGGGAGAATTGCTCCTCCCGTTCGGCACCGCAGGAGCTTATGTTCCGGCAGAATAATATGAGCAATATCAAAAAGGTGATAGGCGTCGTCAGCGGTAAGGGCGGCGTGGGGAAATCCCTCGTCACCTCAGTTTTAGCCGTGGAGATGAGCCGCAGGGGCTTCAAAACGGGAATTATGGATTGCGACATCACCGGCCCGTCGATTCCAAAATCCTTCGGTCTGCACGGCAACGCCGAAATGACCGAAGACGGTCTGTTCCCGATGAAGACGAAAACTGGCATAAGCGTGATGAGCATAAATTTGCTTTTAGAGGAGGAGACGCGCCCCGTCGTGTGGCGCGGGCCTGTTCTCGGCGGGATAGTCAAGCAGTTCTGGGAGGACGTTCTGTGGGGAAGCCTTGATTATATGTTCGTCGATATGCCCCCGGGCACGGGAGACGTGCCGCTCACGGTTTTTCAGTCGCTTCCGCTTGACGGCATAATAATCGTCACCTCGCCGCAGGAGCTCGTCTCTATGATTGTCTCAAAAGCCGTAGAGATGGCGCAGCTTATGAATGTCCCGATTCTCGGGCTTATCGAAAACATGAGCTATGCCGTTTGCCCGTGCTGCGGTGAGAAATATCCTGTTTTCGGGGAAAGCCATATAGGCGAGGTGGCGGCGAAGTACGGCCTTGAGATACTCGGCAATTTACCGCTTGACCCTAAGCTTGCAAAAGCGGCGGATACCGGCACAATTGAGCTTGCCGACAATGATTTGCTGAAAGGTGCAGCGGACACGGTTGAAACAGTTTAGCTTGGTAACGCACAAAATTATTTTTGAAAATATATTGACATGCAAAAAAATGTGGTGTAAGATAAGAACAATATTTTTAATGGCTGTGACGAAGACGATTCTAATTGAAAGCTTCAGAAAGCCGGCGGGTGATGCGAGCCGGTGCGGAAAATTCAGAATCTATCCCTTTTGAGCCGGAAGCCCGAAACGGTTTTGCCGAAGTAGACGCTTTCCGAGTATGCTGCGTTAGTGCATAGGGTTTGTTTGAACCCGATAAGCGGCGTTTTACGCAATTTGAGTGGTACCGCGGAGTTAATCACCCCGTCTCAAGCAGAGAAATCTGGTTGAGGCGGGTTTTTATTTAGCCGAAAATAAAGGAGATGAGAAAATGTCAGGAACTATGCAAATGGATTTGAAGACGACGATGCACGAGGTGGCCGAGAGAATTCGCACAATGCGCGAAATTATGGGACTTTCGGAGGAGGAGATGGCAAAGTTCACCGAGGTGAGCCTCAATGATTATCGTGCCTATGAGAGCGGGGAGAGCGATTTCTCCTTCACGTTCATCTATAAGTGCGCCCAGCGCTTCGCAATTGACCCCACAGATTTAATCAAGGGTGAAAGCCCCACGCTTTCACGCTTCACGGTTTCCCGCAAGGGCGACGGGCTGCCGATAGCGCGCAGGCACGGCTTCAATTATCTGAACAAAGCGCCGCTGTTTAAGAATAAGACGGCCGAGCCGTTTTACGTTGAAATGCCTTATAACGAGGACGAGCAGAATATTCCTGTTAAGCTTTCCACGCACGAGGGGCAGGAGTTTGACATCATCGTGAAGGGCGGCATGAAAATACAAGTTGGCGAGCAAGTCAATGTGCTTCGCGAGGGCGACACCATCTTTTACAACAGCGCCACGCCCCACGGAATGATTGCTATCGACGGCGCACCCTGCGAGTTTTACGCAATCGTTCTGCGCGGCAGCGAGCATCTCGAGCCGCAGGCGGATAACTTCCAGAAGCTTATTGATTCAAAAATGGCGCGCAAAGACAGGCAGACAGTATCAGACCCATTCGTCAAAACCGAGCTTGACGAGAACAGCGTGCTGAAGAAAATCGAGTTTGTTAATCAGGATAAGTTCAACTTTGCCTTTGATATAGTCGATGAAATCGCGAAGAAAACGCCTGATAAGCTCGCCATGCTGCATGTCTCGCGCGACCATACCGAGAGACGCCTCACATTCGCCGACATGATGAAGATGTCCAACAAAACGGCAAATTATCTCGAGAGCCTCGGCATCGGCAAAAATGATAAGGTTATGGTCGTCCTTAAACGGCACTATCAGTTCTGGTATGTGCTTACAGCACTGCATAAAATAGGCGCCGTCGCCATTCCGGCGACGAACCTCTTGAAGAAGCATGATTTTGAATACCGCTATAAAGCAGCAGACGTTAAGGCGATTCTATGCACCGCTGACGGCGATACCGCCGAAGAGGCAGAGGCGGCTTCCGCCGAGGCCGGAGTCGGAATTAAGGTTATGGTCGGTGAAAACCGCCTGGGCTGGCATGATTTTGATAAAGAGGTCGAGGGCTTCAGCGATGTTTACGAGCGCAAGGCAGACACTCCCTCCGGCAACGACACCATGCTGATGTTCTTTACCTCCGGCACAACGGGCTACCCCAAGGTCGCCGAGCATTCCTACACATACGCCCTCGGGCATTACATCACGGCGAAATACTGGCACAACGTCAACCCTGACGGCATACATTTCACCATCTCTGATACCGGCTGGGGCAAGGCGCTTTGGGGCAAGTATTACGGTCAGTGGATGAGCGAGGCCGCCATCTTCACCTATGATTTTGACAGGTTTGACGCTGACGACATCCTCCCGATGTTCAAGAAATACGGTATAACAACCTTCTGCGCGCCGCCGACGATGTATCGATTCTTCATCAAGGAGGAGCTTTCAAAATATGATCTCTCCACTCTCGAATACTGCACGACGGCGGGCGAGGCACTGAACCCGGAGGTATATGAGCAATGGAAGCGCGCGACGGGGCTCAACATAATGGAGGGCTTCGGGCAGACGGAGACTACTCTCTCGCTGTATAATCCTGTCGGCACTATCCCGAAGCTAGGCTCAATGGGCTTCCCCACCCCACTGTATGACATGGACATCGTAATGCCGGACGGCTCTCCCGCGCCGCTCGGAGAGACAGGCGAAATAGTCGTGCGCCTTGATAAGAATATGCCGTGCGGGCTGTTCAAGGGTTATTATAAGGACGCTGAGCGCACAAAGGAGGTCTGGTATGACAATATGTATCACACGGGCGACACCGCGTGGAAGGACGAGGACGGCTACTATTGGTACGTCGGCAGAACAGAC
Organism: Ruminococcaceae bacterium UBA945; assembly: GCA_002293315.1. Classification (GTDB taxonomy): domain Bacteria; phylum Bacillota; class Clostridia; order Oscillospirales; family Acutalibacteraceae; genus Scatolibacter. Next base: position 38,497 of record DBCZ01000084.1, on the reverse strand, counting down.
GATGTCATTAAATCCTCAGGCTACCGCATAGGCCCGTTCGAGATAGAGAGCGTCATCATGGAGCTGCCGTACGTGCTTGAATGCGCCGTCACCTCCGCGCCTGATGCGGAAAGAGGGCAAATAGTCAAGGCCTTCATCGTGCTTACAAAGGGCACTGAGGGCAGCGACGAGCTCGTGAAGGAAATCCAGCAGTATGTAAAGAAAAACACCGCGCCGTACAAATATCCGCGGCAGGTGGAGTTCCGCGATTCTCTGCCGAAGACGATAAGCGGCAAGATAAGAAGAGTGGAGCTGAAAGGCTGATTGCATAAAAAGGGAGAGTGTATGCTCTCCCTTTTTGCAGCTTATTTCAGCACCAGCTTCACCGGGCAATGGTCGCTGCCCTGCACCTCGGGCAGAATCGCGGCGTCCTGCATTTCGCCCTCAAAGCCCTCCGAGGCGAGGAAATAATCAATGCGCCAGCCGACGTTGTTTGCGCGCGCCTGACCCATATAGCTCCACCAGGAATATGCGTCCTTCGTGTCCGGATAGAAATAGCGGAAGGAATCGACGAACCCGCTGGCGAGAAGCTCCGTCATCTTGCCGCGCTCCTCGTATGTGAAGCCGGCGTTACCGATATTGCTCCTTACATTTTTTATGTCTATCTCCTTGTGCGCCACGTTCATGTCGCCGCAGACGATGACCGGCTTCTTCTTTTTGAGCTCGCCGAGAAAAGCACGGAAGGCGTCCTCCCATGTCATGCGATAATCAAGCCGCGTCAGCCCGCGCTGGGCGTTGGGGGTGTATACATCCACGAGGTAAAATTTATCATACTCCGCGGTTATCACCCTTCCCTCAGTGTCATGCTCCGGTATATTTATGCCGTTCGTGACGGATATGGGTTCAGTTTTAGAGAAAATCGCCGTGCCGGAATATCCCTTTTTCTCCGCCGAGTTCCAGTATTCATGGTATGCGGGGAAATCAAACGTAGCTTGCTCCGGCTGCATTTTCGTCTCCTGAAGGCAGATTATATCAGGGTCTTCCGCGTTGAGGAAATCCACGAAGCCCTTATTCATCGCCGCGCGCAGGCCGTTGACGTTCCATGATATGAGTTTCATAATTGCTCCTTCTTCACATTTTCATTTGCTTCAATTATATGGTATAATAACCTTTACCAGTATATTGTATCATAAACTAGTATGTTTTGCCTACGGCGATAATGTTATCATGATATAATAACTCACAAAGCAAATTTTGGAGGTAAACATGCAAAATCCGATCGTAACATTTGAGACAAGCGCCGGCACGATGAAGGCCGAGCTCTATCCCGACCTCGCGCCGAACACCGTGCGCAACTTCGTATCCCTCGTAAAAGACGGCTTCTATGACGGAACCATCTTTCACCGCGTGATTCCCGGCTTCATGATTCAGGGCGGCGACCCAGACGGCACAGGCATGGGCGGCCCGGGCTACGGCATTAAGGGCGAGTTTTCAGGCAATGGCTTTGAGAATGATTTGGAGCATACGCTTGGCGTGCTTTCAATGGCCAGAAGCATTCACCCAGACAGCGCCGGCTCGCAGTTTTTCATCATGGTTGATGATGCGCCGCACCTTGACGGCAGCTACGCCGCCTTCGGAAAGCTCATTGAGGGCGAAGACGTCGCGCTGGCTATAGCAAACACCCCTCGCAGCGCACAGGACAGACCAAATGCCGAGCAAAAGATGATTAATGTCACAGTTGAAACCTTCGGCGAGGCTTACCCCGAGCCGGAGGTGGTGTAGAGAAATAATGCTGGAATAGTCCGAAAGCGAAGGAGCAGTCTCTTATTTGAGGCTGCTTTTTCTTGTGTAAAGCTTCACAAAACCCATTGACACGCGCGTGAAAAAGGTTTATCATGTAAATGGTGATATTCACCAAATAAAAATATGAAGGAGCATTGTTATGAAAAAGAAAATTATCTCGGTTGTGCTGGCGGTTTGTTTGTTGGTATTGTGCATGCCGCTGGCGTCGGTTGCCGAAGAAGCGCCTCCCGAGCTCACCGAAGCTGATTTGTTCATCACCGAGGAAGTGGCAAAATATCTCGCAGGCTTCTTTGTTGACGACATGATAGCCACAGGGCAGACGGTGTGGACGGACGAGACGGAAATCGTCAACACCGTCACGATGTACGACGAGTCGGGAGGAATCACAGCTTATACCTTCGAGC
>DBCZ01000084.1:2333-36090 GCA_002293315.1 Ruminococcaceae bacterium UBA945 | reverse complement strand
GAAGAGATAGTTGAGATGAAGGAAGAAGCTGAAAGCCAAGCGCCGAGAATGCTGAGGGCTGCGAATAATACGATAGGCGGAATAATAACTGACCCGTTCGTTTATGCTTGGAATGTTTATGGTGGCTCATGGGTATCAAATAATTATATTAATAAATGGGAGGGGTATGCGAACTTTGCTACAACAAGCATGTTTTCAGGACATGTAAACCCATGTGCCCCAGTAGCGATTACCAATATGATTAAAATGTATGGTAAAAGATATGGTCACTCCCAGATTGTATATGATTCTGTTACCACTGTTTTCAATAAAGTTCTTCAAGCAAATAATAACCACGGCGGGAATTATTACAAGACTTATTTGGGTTTTACTGGGTCATTTGCAGAAACATCAGGATTGTTTGCTTCTCTAGCCTTTGAGGAATATGGCGTCATGATTGGAACTTCGAATATTAATTATATTGACTATTCTAGAACCCGTAATACTCTTGAGGGCAATTCCACGAACAATTTAATGCTTATGACGTTATCCACAAGGAATACAAACCCATATGGAGACCATGCGGTTGTAGGCTATGCATATACACGTCTCAGATGTACTACTGCGACAGATATGTACAGGGCATTTATAAAAGTTAGTGACGGCTGGTATAGTAGTGGCAGATATTTAGAGATTGATTCTATCCCCAATGGCAGATACTTTGAAATTCGATGCAAGTGAGAATGGTGACAGACATGACGAACACAGAACAGACCCAAAGGAAATTCAAAAAGAGGAAAATCATTATTCCTGTTTTTCTCTCCCTTATTCTGATAATCGGGTTTTTCACCTATCCATACATGCTTGCCCGTTTCGGCGGAAGCTTTGGTTACACTATGGAGCTGCCGTTTTCAAACAGGCTTTTCTATATTGACAGCAACAGTGAGCATATCTCTGAAATCCATTTTTGGGGGAGCGGATTCATGGATAGCACTCCGGGTAATAGAGGGAATAATGGCTATACAGAGGCAGATGATGAGTATGATGAGATAATTGATATTTTAAACTCATTTAGATATTCGCATAAAGAAATTGTGAATTCCGGTACGCAAGGAAATCACCTAAGGAACTATGAAATTGCATTCGACTATGTTGGATTTTGGTTTTCGCCCGAAGAGAACACCATATTTGTCTACACTGATAAGGCAGGGAACGGGATTAGGTATTACTCCGCCGAAGAAGGCTATTTTGACAGGCTCGTTGAATTGGGCAGCGGGTGAAGCAGAAAAAGCAAACAACAAGGGAGAGCCAAGGCTCTCCCGTTTCTTTTATTTTATCTCAACCACCGTGCCGTTATTCTTGTGAATCGAGCGTTTAGGCACGACGCCGCGCACCATTGAGAGAGGATAGACGCGCGCCTCTTTTCCGATTACAGTGCCCGGGTTAAGCACAGAATTGCACCCGACTTCGACGTTATCGCCGAGCATTGCGCCGAACTTTTTAAGCCCGGTGTCAATTCTGCCGCCGTCAAACGCAACCGTGACGGACGATTTATCCTGCTTCACGTTAGACGTCACCGCACCGGCACCCATGTGCGCCTTGTAGCCGAGAATGGAATCGCCGACGTAATTGTAATGCGGCACCTGCACATTATCAAAGAGAATCACGTTCTTCAGCTCTGTGGAGTTCCCCACCACGCAGTTGTTGCCCACCAGCGCATTGCCTCTGATGAACGCCCCCGGCCGCACCTCGGTGTTATGGCCGATTATCGTCGGCCCTGCGATGTAGTTGTTCGGAAAAATCTTCGCGGATTTTGAAATCCATATGTCCTCACCGCGCTTTTCATATTCCGCTTCGGGCAGGCCTGTGCCGAGCTCCTTAATGAAGCCTCCTATCTCAGAAAGTGCCTCCCAGGGGTACTCGAATCTTTCAAGCAAAGGGCGTGCGAGGGAGTGTTCAAAGCTGTATAAATCTATTATTCTAAGCATATTTATCCTTTCGCAATAGTCAAAACTGTTTCGTCTATTCTGTCCATCTGCACTGTGTCTAAAAGAATGTCTCCGTTATCCTCAAGGAGAATGTCCAGAGTTACGGTTGTCATTTCACCGTAAGACGGCACAAGCAGTGAATTCCTGATGAGCTGAATCATCTCGGCAATTATCTCTCTGTTCATTGCGTCAGTATCTATCGGCGGCGGCTCAATCGGCTCTTCAAAATTATCGGAAGAAGCGTCGCCGTCATAATCCTCCTCGCCGTTGTCCGCATATTCGTCGGTGTCGCTTTCGCGGTTCGCCTGGCCGTCGTCATTGGTCGCGGACGCTATGGCCTGCTGGTTATACTTCTCCGCGATTCTCTGCGTTGCCTCTTCAAATTCCCCGGCGCTGTCTCTGATATTCGTCAGCGGCGTGATTTCCACGTCGATTGTGTACCCCGTGCTGACCTTCACCTCCGGCTGAACGGTATATTTCGCAAGGCGGTAAGCCTCACCAATCACGGTTTCAAGCTCCGCCATCTGATCTGCCGCGGGGTTGATGCCGAACGTATTGCAAAAACGCGTCGTGGCGTTTCGCACGGTGACGCTGTAATACTCCGCCGCCGCTTCCGGGGTTTCGCTTGTTATCTCCATTATCTTCGTACTGTTCTGATAATAGCTGCTTTCAAGAATTGCCCCGATATGCCCCGAGACGTCATATTCCTCGAAGCCCGGCAAGGGGATACTGTCGCAAGCGGCAAGGCTGAGCGTCATTATAATTGCCGTCAGGCAGCAAAGAATCTTTTTCATTTTCAGGCCTCCTTATTCGTTCATGCCGTGGCATTTCTTGTACTTTTTTCCGCTGCCGCACGGGCAGGGGTCATTTCTTCCGGGTTTTTTATCCTTCCTCATTGGCTGCTTCTTCACTGTGCCGTCGCCTCCGGCGCCCGCGCCTGTAATGGTCGCAACCTGCTCCCTCTTAGGCGCGTCGGGAGTGCGCAGCTGAACGGTTAGCACCATCTTGGCGGTGTTCTGACGAATCGACTCAATCATGCTGTCGAACATATCAAAGCCCTCAAGGCGGTATTCCACGACGGGGTCATGCTGACCGTATGCCCTCAGGCGAATGCCGTCTTTGAGCTGCTCCATTGCGTCGATGTGGTCCATCCACTCTCTGTCAACGTTCTTCAGCAACACCACGCGCTCAACCTCACGCATAATCTTCGGCGTGAAGGTCGCTTCTCTGCGCTCATACAGCTCCGCAGCCTTTTTCTTCAGCTCCTCCGCGGCCGTCTCGGGGTCAAGCTCTTCCAGCTCATCGGCGGTATATCTCAAATCTGAATCGCCTATCAGCCAGCCGAGATATGTCTCTCTGAGGGCGTTCAAATCCCAGTCGTCATGCAAAGCGTCAGTCGGCATATATGTTTTGACGTTCTCGTCTATGCTCTCGTCAATCATCTTTGTGACTTGCGCCTTCATGTCGTCGCCGTCAAGCACCTGATTTCGCTGCCCGTAGATGATTTCCCTCTGCCTGTTCATTACGTCGTCATATTGCAGAACATTCTTTCTTATCGCGAAGTTCCGGCTCTCCACCTTCTTCTGAGCGGATTCGATTGAGTTCGAGACCATACCCGCCTCAATCGGTGTGTTCGCGTCTATATTCATGCGGCTCATAATCATTTGAAGCCTCTCGCCGCCGAACAGGCGCATGAGCTCATCCTCCAGCGAGATATAGAACCTGCTCTTGCCGGGGTCTCCCTGACGGCCCGAGCGCCCGCGCAGCTGATTATCTATACGCCGTGATTCGTGCCGCTCCGTGCCGATTATATACAATCCGCCAAGCGCGCGAACCTCCTCGGCGTCCACCGCGATTTCGGCCTTGAATTTTTCGTTCAGCTCATGGTAAACCTTGCGCGCATCAAGAATTTCGCTGTCTTCTGTCTGGCTGAAGCCCGTGGCCTCAACCACCATCTCCTCTTCATAGCCCTGCTTTCTCATCTCGGCCATGGCCATGTAGTCGGCGTTTCCGCCGAGGATTATATCCGTTCCGCGGCCTGCCATGTTTGTGGCAATCGTCACCGCGCCCTTTTTGCCCGCCTGCGCGACTATCTCCGCTTCCTTCTCATGGTGCTTCGCATTCAAAACGACGTGCGCCACGCCGCGCTTTTTGAGCATCTTACTTATCATTTCAGAATGCTCAATCGTGATTGTGCCTACGAGAATCGGCTGACCCGTCGCGTGGCATTCCACTATATCCTCAATTACGTTCTCATATTTGGCTTGCTCGGTTTGATAGACTACATCGGGGCAGTCTTCGCGAATCATCGGCTTATACGTCGGGATTTCCACGACGTCAAGCTTATAGATTTCCGCGAATTCCTCCTCCTCCGTCATTGCAGTTCCCGTCATGCCCGAAAGCTTGTTATAAAGGCGGAAATAGTTCTGGAAGGTTATCGTAGCCAGAGTTTTGCTTTCCCGCGCAACCTTTACACCCTCCTTGGCCTCAATCGCCTGGTGCAGACCTTCATTATAGCGTCTGCCGTACATCAGGCGGCCGGTGAACTCGTCAACGATGATGACCTCGCCGTCACGCACGACGTAGTCTATGTCGCGCTTCATTATGCCGTTCGCCTTTATAGCCTGATTTATATGGTGCTGAATTTGAATGTTGTCCGGGTCGGTGAGGTTTTCTAGGCTGAAATAGTCCTCCGCCTTTTTCACGCCCTTTTTAGTCAAGGAGCTCGTCTTCAGCTTCTCGTTGACGATATAATCATAGCCCTCATACAGCTCATCTGTATCCTTTTTATCGTCTGTCTCGGCAACCCTCACGTATTTCAGCGTCTTTGCGAACCTATCCGCCAAGGAGTAAAGCTCCGTCGATTTCTCCCCCGTGCCGGAAATGATAAGCGGCGTCCTCGCCTCATCTATGAGGATGGAGTCCACCTCATCAACCACGGCGAAATGATGACCTCTCTGCACACGATTTTCCTTATATATCACCATGTTGTCACGCAGATAATCAAAGCCGAATTCATTATTCGTGCCGTAGGTGATGTCGCAGGCGTAGGCGTCTCTGCGCTCGTTGTTATCAAGCCCATTGAGGATTACTCCGATGCTTAGCCCCAGATAACGGTAGATTCTGCCCATCATCTCGGAATGATATTTCGCGAGATAATCGTTAACGGTGACAACGTGCACGCCGTTGCCCGTCAGTGCATTAAGATAAGCCGGCATGACGACGGTGTTCGTTTTACCCTCACCGGTTTTCAGCTCTGAAATTCTGCCCTGGTGCAAGATAATGCCGCCCTGTATCTGCGTGGGATACGGTTTTATTCCCTGCACGCGCCATGTCGCCTCACAGCACACGGCAAAAGCCTCCGGCAGAATATCGTCAAGCGTTTCGCCGCGCTCCAGGCGCTGCTTGAAGCTCTCTGTCTGCGAGCGCAGCTCGCTTTCAGACATCGCGGAGTATTGCTCTTCCAACGAGATGACCTTCTGCACGAGCGAATCTATTCTTTTCAGTTCTCTCTTGCTGTAATTCCCGAAGAGAGCCTTTAACACGTTTGCCACTGCGATTTCCTCTTTTCCTGCTATATGCTCAAATTATACTGATTTCTGTTTCAAACAACTTAAATTATACCATGACCACAAAAACGTGAAGCGGAATATAATAGTTCATGATACAATGTTCTCCGAAACACAGAAATCTTTGATTTCGTCTTGTTTCGTGGGGTTATTATACCACATATTCACGCTGTAGCCAATCAATTTGAAGATTGTTCTCAAATTATTAAAAACTATATTTCTCCTTCGGGAATTATTCTATAATAGATTTATGATATATTATGAGTTAATTGTTAATTTACTAAACTATGAGGAGCGCAAAAATGTCAGATTTCAATTCGACAGACGAGGCCATAGAAGAGGCTGCAGAGGAGACGATGGTTGACGACCCCGCAAAGAATAAGCTCGGGACGCAGTCTGTCCTTCGGTTGATTCTCACGATGTCTCCGCCGGCCATGCTTTCAATGTTCATCACGGCCATGTATAACGTGGTTGACAGCTATTACGTCGCAAAGGTCAGCGATGACGCGCTTGCGGCGGTTTCGCTCGCTGCACCCATCAATTTTCTCATGGGGGCGTTCTGCGTCGGCACAGGCGTCGGCATAGCTTCGGTTATCTCAAGGCGCTTGGGGCAAAAGAGGGTGCATGATGCAAATTCCACCGCGACGCACGGGCTGATCCTCGCCTTGATCTCCGCACTTGCCTTCGCAGTGTTCGGCATCGTCGGAAGCAGAGCCTTCATCAGCGTGTTCACTGACGCGCCGCAGATTCTCGCAATGGGTGACAGCTATCTCTCAATCTGCTGCATATTCTGCTTCGGCATTTTCATTCAGGTCACCTGCGAAAAGATTTTGCAGTCCACCGGAAACATGATAATGCCGATGATTGTGCATATTATCGGCGCGGTGATAAACATAGTGCTTGACCCACTCTTCATCTTCGGCTTCTGGTTTATCCCTGCGATGGGTGTAACCGGCGCGGCGATTGCGACTGTTATCGGGCAAATTGCGGCGATGATTATTATCTTATGTGTGCTGCTTTTCAGAAGCCACAAGATTAAAATCACGTTTAAGGGCTTTCGCTTCCACGGGAAAATCATCAAGGATATTTACAGCGTTGCATTCCCAACGATCGTCATGCAGAGCATCGGCAGCTTTTTGACGATGATAATGAACGGCATTCTCGCCGGCTTCGGCACGGCGGCCTACACGGTTTACGGCCTCTATTTCCGCCTGCAGAGCTTCATCTTCATGCCTATCTTCGGCATGAATCAGGGCTTAATGCCGATTATAGGCTTCAACTACGGCGCGCGAAACAAAAAGCGCATAACTGATGCGCTGAAATATGCTGTTATCTTTGACTTCATCTTCAGCCTCGTGGGAATGGCATTATTCGTGTTCTTCCCCGAGCAGCTGCTCCGAATTTTCACTGATTCGCCCGAGATTATCGAAATCGGCACGCAGGCACTGCGCACAATCTCGCTGATTTTCACCCCCGCCGCGATGAGCATAGTGCTTTCCACCGTGTTCCAGGCGGTCGGCAAGGGCTTCTACAGCCTGCTCAATTCCCTTATGCGCCAGCTTCTGCTGATTCTCCCTCTCGCCTACATATTCTCCACGATAGGTCTGCATATGGTCTGGTGGGCATTCCCGATAGCCGAGGTCTTCTCCGTGGCGCTGAGCATTTTCCTATTCGTCCGGCTTTACAGAAAGGAGATCCGGCATCTTGAGACGGCAAAGATAAGGTAGTATTGACAATTTTAGAAGTGGAGAGCATATGCTCTCCACTTCTATTATCTGTCTTTCTGCAACTGCCGGTTAATTCGTATGTGTTCCTACACTTGAGCTTGAAGGTTTTCCTACTTTGGAACGCGATGATACTCATGCTCTCTTTTTCCTGAAGTGGAAGATAATCATTCCTGCGCTAAATCCGATAAGTGACGGTATAAGTGGAAGAATAATCAGCAAATCAAGGGAGATGTTAAATTGGTTAATCCCATAGGAAAAATAATTCACTAATACTGAACCACCTGTCACAATGATAGGATAGCTTATAGCTATCAAATATCCGGAGAGCCCTACCAACAAACCACACAAAAGAGTGCTCACAGGAATTATCACGAAGAATCCCATGCTCAAATAACCCATGGGCATGGATTGTGCATTGGGAAAAATCGTAATAAGCCATACAAGAATAAGAACTAAAAAACTGATAGTAAAACCTGCAATGATTTTTGAACTTGATTTTCTCATTACTATCTCCTGTAGTTATGGTTTGCTCCCGTTCATTAAAGCGGTATTCCCAAATATCTTTGACTGTTTCACATCTCTGTGACTACAGTATACCCCCACTATTAGAGGCGTCAATGCTTTTTGCGTGAAAATTGAGGAATAATTTTCACGCAAAAAACACTTGGCAAGCTTTAAGCCTGCCAAGTGGGTTTTACATTCAAATGTTCAGCTATGCAAAACTTTTCTTCAAAAACGCTATCGACCTCCTCAAATAATCCAGCGCGTTCGGCGAGCCGTAAAACTCCGCCGTATATGTGCCGTCATACCCCGTCTCCTTGATTTTCCCGATTATCACGGCTATGTCTATCTCGCCGCTCCCCACGGGGCAGGGATACATCTTCATGCCGTTTATCTCTCTTGCCTCAGAGCCGTCATGTGGGTCTGCGGTCGCTCTGTCCTTCAAGTGAACATGCCGTATCCTCCCCTTGAAGCGCTCAAAAGCAGCGAAAACGCTCTCCCCTGACGGCAGGAAATTGCCTGTATCAAGGGCGAAATCCAGCTTCGGCGCATTATCAAGGAACCGCGCGACGCCTTCTATATTGCAAAATGCCGCCAGCGGCGAATCAAAATCCTCCATGACGAGCAGAATCCCGCGCTTCTCGGCCTCCTCTGCATAGGCGTTTATAGCGGAAATCATGCTTAGTGTTTGTCGCTCCCTTTCGTCTGCTGAATCGCTCTCGGCATGGAAGCCCGGAATTACCAGCATTTTATTTGCGCCCAAGTATTCCGCCGTGTCAAGCATGGCAATGTCCTCAGCGGAAACCGCTTTTCGGCCCCAGTCGAAATAAGCGCATATCTCCGAAACGCCCAGGCCGGTTTCATCAAGAAGCTTTTTTATCTCCTCTTTTCCTGTGACGGCGATATTGCCGCTTGAGACCTCCAGCAGCTCCACGCCGAGGCTCTTCGCAAGCATGAGCGCCTCTTTTACAGGCACATCTTCCTGCTCGGAAATGCTGAGAATATGGTCGAAAAACGTTGCGATTTTCATAGCCTCCTCCTAATCTATGCGAAATACCAATACGGCAAAAGCTCAAGCGCGTTCGCATATTGCACGGTGGTCGTCATGCCGGAAATGACCGGGAAATAAACTGCAAACAGCAGCAGGCAAACTGCGGTGAATATGCAAAGAATAACCTTGCCGGCTTCCGATGTGCCTATGCCTCCCTCCGCGTGCCGCAATGCGTGACGCAGACCCGAACGTGCGCTTTTACGCGTCATCAGCCAGTTGAAGCAAATCATAAGGGCGATTATCATAAATGGCACGGCAGTAAAATAATGGTAGATGAAGGAAATCCGAGGCACCAGCACCCATGGCAGATATACTGAAAGAAAGCCTACCGCCGCCACGAAGCACGCACGGCTCTTCTCCTTTATAGCGAGTATAACCGCGCCCAGCATTGCAGGAATTCCCGCCCACCAGAGAACCGGATTGCCCATTGACGTGATACTGCTGATGGCGTCAAGCCTGCCTACGTCTTTGTTATCATAGAACCATATCGGCCGCCAGTCCATCGGCCATTCATACCACGGCGACGCGAAGGGGTGTTCGGCGTTCAGTGTGGAATGATACCCGAACATGCCGCGCTGATAATTTATGAAAGAATCCCACGCCGAATTATGCGGCAAGGTTGTCTGCGGCAAAAACGCGGCGAAATATATCGCGAACGGAACAAGCAAGAACCAAAGTATACACCATGCGCATATCCAGAATATTTTCTCGATTACCAAGGCTGTGTCTCCGCCGCTGCGTTTTTCGTTCATATATGCCACTGCTATCTTCGTGAAGAACAGCACGGCCAGCCCCACCGCGCCGTAGAGCACCGTCCACTTGGACGCCGCACCCAGCCCCATGAATATGCCGGAGAGCGCAAGCGGCAGAATCATGCTGCGCATGCTTGCCGTTTTAATGTCCTTGCGCATGAAGATGACCATCATGTCGTACATCAGGAGAATGAAGAACACGGCATAGGTGTCAATCGTCGCGATTCTCGTCTGTGTGAAGTGCATGAAATCGAAGGCGAACAGCAGTGTGCCGACAGACGCAAGCAGCGTTTTGCCGACGAGCTGCTTAATGAGATGATAAAGCACCGGCAGCATGAGCACCCCGAAAAGCGCGCCCATGAAGCGCCAGCCAAACGGATTCATGCCGAAAATCTCTATGCCCGCCGCGATAATCAGCTTGCCGAGCGGCGGGTGAGTGTTCTCATACGGCTCAAGCCCGAGGATATGCTCATAGGCCGTGCGCGCATGGTAGATTTCATCGAAGTATGTCTCGTCATAATACGTGGGATAAAGCGCGGCTTCATTCTGCTCGTCCACCAGCGCTTCTCCGCCTCTGCTCCCCGCAACCAGCGTTGCTTTTCCGCGCTTATCTTCGCCATATTTCCTGAACAACACCTCGTTGATGGCCACCTTGCCGTCCAGCGCCGTGAGACGGACATATTTCGCCGCCTCGGGCAGCGGATATTCTTTATAGTCGTAGACATGGGCGTCATAAAGCTCGCCGTGATTTTCCCATGTCTTCATGTCATTTGACGTCTCAAGCTTGCATTTTACTCCGATACGCGCGGCATAGTGGTTATTGTCCGGCGCAATGCCCGCGATATACGTCACGGTGTCTGTATAATCCTCCGCTTCAAGGATTACGCTTTCTCCTGTATCGGGCAGCCATGGGGTGTTCGGCATTTCATTAGAGCCGAGCTGCCAGAAGCCCACGAGGGCGTAAATCAGCGTGATTCCCGCCATAAGGATTATGTCCGGCCTGCGCAGCTTTGAGTCGATTTCACTTTGGAAAATCGGCGCTTTTATGCGCTCCGCGTCCTTGAGGGGAATTTCCTCTATCGGCGGTTCACTCTCATGCTCTAACAATCGCTTTGAGCCCATTACGTAAATGCTGAAAATCACATAGATCAGATATATGCATACCACCACCTGGAAAACCGACAGCACAACCGTCATAGAGCTGTTAGGCTCGTAGTAGCCGCCCTGATGCTCGAAATAATGGAAGATGAGATAGACGCACAGGAAATGCACAAAAGAGGCGCTTGAATAGGCATAGAGCAGCCTTTTGTCTCGGATGAACACATACGCGAGGAGAATAAACACAAACGCCGTGTAAAGATAGCGCTCATGCATTTTCACCGTGAAAATATACACCACCGTCATCAGCGCCGCCGGTGCGATGAAAACGGAATCATTCTCCTTACGCCGAAAGATAACCGCGCCGCAGAATACAGTCGCGAGAACCGGCCCTGCCACGGTGAGAATCATCTTCAGCGGCTCTTCGGGCAGCCAGCGCCAATTGAGGCCGAACATACTGAAAAGGTTCATCGCGTTGACGGAATAGAAGTTATAATACTCCATCGTGCCGGCATATTTATCAACGAGCCACCATAGATTATCCCCCGCGGAGAACGGAACGGCCAACAGAAGAATAACCGCAAAGGCCGCGAGAATTCCGACGAACAGCTGGACCGGCTTCCTCTTTTTTATCATGAAAAACAAATAAACCGGCACGAAAACCAGCATTTGCGGCTTCATGGCGATGGCAAGCCCGAAGATTAAGGCCGAGGGTATATATCTTTCCTTATACAAGAAGACTATCGAGAGCAGCAAGACAAGCGTGCAAATTGAATCAATCTGCCCCCATATCGCCGAGTTAAAGAAAATAACCGGATTAAACAGGAAAATTGCCGTGAGAAAAAGCGCCGCCGTGCCTGCTTTTTTCTTCCTTGCGATTTTATAGATGATAACGCCCATTGCCATGTCTGAAAGAATTGACGGCATCTTGAACAGAAGCGTATACATCGGGCTGTCTTCCGTAAGCCCGAAAAGCAGACGGAGCTTATCAAGGAGCGTGAGGATATAGAGATACCCCGGCGGATAATCTATATAGACCTCGTTATACGCGCGGCCAAAGCCCACCTCGCTTATCACGCTGCCCCAGAACTTGAACAGGTTCATGTCGGTAAAGAAGGTTTCACCGAAATATCCCAGAAGAATACGCATGACAAAGGCGGAGGCAAATGTAAATGCCACCAAAATTGTGATTGTTTTTTCATTCAGCGCCACCCTTTTATTCAAAAAGGTGAGCAGCAAAATCGCCGAAGCGAAGAGGATTGAGATGAAAAAGCTGAACGTCATACGCTCTCCATGAAGAATTATTTGTGAAGTGACGGCAAAAAAGTGAATTATCCTTGACTATTCTCCTCTCTTGCGGTAACCTTTTTAAGTATATAGACAGTTTGGCAAAAGGTCAACTTTTATTGAATTTTTGTAAAGCAAATCATGAAAAGAGGAAAATGAAATGGCATTTGAAAAATTGCATGAGAACCCTGAGATTCTGCATGTGGGCACAGCTCCGAACAGAAGCTACTATATCCCCGCCATGACGGAGCTTGAGGCCGTAACGGGTGAAAGCGACAGCGTTCTCTTGTTAAACGGGGATTGGGCGTTTAAGTTTTTCGGCTCATTTACTGAGGCTTTGGGCGAAGACGGCGATTTTCTCGCATATGACGAGGATAGCATGGGCAGTATTCCCGTGCCGTCCTGCTGGCAAAACCACGGCTATGACAGGCATCAATACACCAATGTGCGCTTCCCGTTTCCATATGACCCTCCCTATGTGCCGGATGAGAACCCCGCGGGGTTATATGTGCGTCACATCGAAGCCGATGCCGAGGATTTGGCCTTAAGAAGCTTCCTCAACTTTGAGGGCGTTGATTCCTGCTTCTATCTCTGGATAAACGGCGAGTTCGCGGGATACAGCCAGGTTTCGCATTCGACCTCCGAATTTGAAATAACGGATTATCTTAAAAAGGGTGACAATTCCATCGCCGTGCTGGTGCTAAAATGGTGTGACGGCAGCTATTGCGAGGATCAGGATAAGCTGCGCATGAGCGGGATTTTCCGTGACGTGTATATCCTGCGGCGCCCGAAGAGCTTTTTGCGTGACTTCTTCGTTAAAACCGAGCTTGATGCCAAGCTCAAGACTGCGGAAATCAGCGTTTCACTCGATATATCCGGCAGCGCAAAGACGAATGCGAGGTTGATTTCGCCGGACGGTGAGGTTCTTGCCGAGGCGAGCGGCACTGAGCAGCTCAAATTCAAGGTGAAGAAGCCGATTCTCTGGAATGCGGAGAACCCGGTTCTCTACGGGCTTTTGCTAGAGACAAACGGCGAATTTATCATGCAGGACGTAGGTATAAGAAAGGTTGAAGTTAAAGACGGCGTGGTGCTGATTAACGGCATGAACGTCAAATTCAAGGGGGTGAACCGCCACGACAGCGATTCCGTCACGGGGTACACAATCAGCATGGAGCAGGCATATAATGATATGCTGCTGATGAAGCGGCACAATATCAACGCCATACGCACAAGCCATTATCCCAACGCGCCTTGGTTCTTGCAAATGTGCAACGAGCTGGGCTTTTACGCGATAGCCGAGGCGGATTTGGAAATGCACGGAGTAGTCTCATACCTTGGCACAGACGACTGGAAAACCTATGCGGTGCTCGCGGAAGACCCGATGTATGAGAAGTCTATCCTCGATAGAATACAGCGAAGCGTGATACGCGATAAGAATAACCCCGCGGTTATAATATGGTCGCTCGGCAATGAGAGCGGCTACGGCGAGAATTTCGTCAAGGCCGCAAGGTGGGTGAAGGCATATGATTCCTCGCGCCTCGTGCATTATGAGAGCGAGCATTACACCCTTGAGGGCAAAAGCCCCGATACCTCTCCGCTGGATTTATACAGTAGAATGTATCCCCCTACGGAGACGATTGACGCGTATTTCGCCGATAAATCGAACACGCGCCCGTTTATTCTCTGCGAATATATTCATGCAATGGGCAACGGCCCGGGCGACATCGAAGACTATATGGAGCTTATTTATAAATATGACGGCTTCTGCGGCGGCTTCGCATGGGAGTGGTGTGACCACGCCGTTTTCGGCGGCACAACGCCTGACGGAAAGGCAATCTACCGATATGGCGGAGATTTTGGCGAATTCCCGCATGACGGCAACTTCTGCATGGACGGGCTCGTCTACCCTGACAGAACCCCGCACACCGGCCTGCTTGAATATAAGAACTGCCTGCGCCCGATAAGAGCCAAGCTTGATAAATCCAAGAAAGCCGTCACCTTGCGCAACACGCTTGATTTCACCTCAAGCGCGGATATTCTTGACATGAGCTATGAGATATTAGTCGATGGCGAGGCCATGTATTCGGGCAAAATCGACGACGTGAATATCCGCCCGCACAAGACCTTCCGCTATGCTCTGCCGGCTCTGCCCGGCGGCGGGGACGTGACCTTTATAATTCATTACACCGCAAAGGATGACACGGAGTTCTATAAAAAGGGCTTTGATTTCGGCTTTGACGAGCTGATAATAAGCGAGCGCAGAAATGAATTCCCCAAGATGAAAAGAGGGAAATTCAAAACTCAAGATGGCAATAGGTATATCACCGTTGAAACAGCGGGCTTCCGCTATGTTTTCGATAAGCAAACAGGGCTTTTCAGTGAGCTTGTTCATGCAAATGTGCCGCTCATAACCGCCCCGATGGACTGGAACATCTACCGCGCGCCGACGGATAATGACCGTAATATCCGCGCCGAATGGGAGAAGTTCGGCTATGACCGCAAAACGGTTAAGGTTTATTCGGCGAAGCTTTCAAAGAGCAAAGCAGGAAATATCCTGATTTCCGCTAAGCTCGGTATTGCGGCAGTTTACATGAAGAAGTTCCTTGATGTTTCCGCAAGCTTTGAAATTGACGGCGAGGGCAAAATCCTTATGAGCGTAAAAGCTACGAAAGACATGGCTTTCCCGTATCTGCCGCGCTTCGGCGTGCGGCTCTTTATGCCGAAGGCCTTCAACAGCGCTGAATATCTGGGCTACGGCCCGTATGAAAGCTATATCGACAAACACCGCGCGTCTTATCTCGGCGTGTTTGATGAAAATGTTTCAGATATGTTTGAAGATTATATCAAGCCGCAGGAGAATTCCTCGCACTGGGGCTGCCGTTATGTAAGGCTTGCCGGCTCTGCCTCTTCTCTCACGGCAACGGCAGACGGCTTCTTCAGCTTCAACGCTTCGGAATACACACAGGAGGAGCTTTCATCAAAGGTGCCTAATTACGAGCTTGAGAAATCCGGCTGCACCGTGCTGTGCCTCGATTACAAGATGAGCGGAATAGGCTCAAACAGCTGCGGGCCTGCGCTTATGGAGAAATACCGCTTCAACGAAGAGAAATTCTCGTGGAAGCTTTTGCTCTCTCCCGAAAAGATTTAGCCGGCGGCATTAAAAAGCTCTCCTTAAGCGGAGAGCTTTTTCTCTTTTAATCAGCAGCTCGAAACGTAGCCTGTCTTTGCGTCCAGCGTCACCACGGCGCCGCTTTTTAGAATGCCTGTGGCGTTCTTCGCGCCCGTGATGACGGGTATATCCATCGCCAGCCCGACGATTGCGGCATGCGTGTTCGTGCCTGCCATCTCTGTTATTATGCCCGATGAACGCCGCATATAATCCACAATTTCATTGCTTGTCTCGGGGATTACAATGATGTCGCCGTCACGGAAGCTCTTTGCAAGTTCACCGGGAACACTGCAAACGCAAAGCCTTGCCGAGACGCTTTTTTCAGTTATGCCCACGCCTGTCAGCAGCACATTGCCGACCAGATGAACCTTCATCATGTTTGTTGTGCCCGTTATGCCCAGCGGCATTCCCGCCGTGATGACAACGATGTCACCGCTTTTGGCTACGCCTGTTTTCTCGGCTGCATGAACCGCCGCATCAAACAGAGCGTCCGTATCGGTTTCCTCTTCTATCACAATTGGGACGACATTCCATGAAAGATTAAGCTGGCGGCAGACATTTTCCTCCGTCGTGCAGCCGACAATCGGGCTGTTCGGGCGGAATTTCGAAATCTGCCTTGCTGTTATGCCGGACTTCGTCACCGTGATAATCGCCGAGGCACCGAGGTCGTGCGCCGTTGTGCAGGTGGCATGTGATATTGCATTCGTAACGTCAAATGCGATGTCGCTGTTATCTCTGTTGTTGAAACGACGGACATAATTTATGTCGCTTTCTGCTTTTTCGGCTATGCGCACCATTGTCTCAACCGCCTCAACAGGATATTTCCCCGCCGCCGTCTCGCCGGAAAGCATGATGCAGCTTGTGCCGTCGTATATGGCATTGGCCACGTCAGTGGCTTCCGCCCTTGTCGGACGCGGATTTTTCATCATGGAATCCAGCATCTGCGTCGCCGTGATAACCTGCTTACCCGCTTGATACGCCTTGTGTATGAGCCTCTTTTGCAAAACGGGGACGTCCTCCAGCGGAATCTCAACACCCATGTCTCCTCTGGCAACCATTATGCCGTCCGCCACACGCAGGATTTCGTCTATGTTATCCACGCCCTCCATATTTTCGATTTTGGCGATGATATTTATCGTGTGGCAGTTATGCTCTTTAAGTATGCTTCTTATCGCGAGAATATCCTCTGCGCTGCGTGTGAACGAAGCGGCGATAAAATCGAAGCCCGCCTCTATGCCGAAGATGATGTCGGCCCTGTCGCGGTCACTTATGAACGGCATGGAAAGCCTTGTGCCGGGCACATTCACGCCCTTATGGTTCGAAACCTCGCCGCCGTCAATTATCTCGCAAATGATGTCAGGCCCGTTTATCTGCATAACCTGCAGCTCGATAAGCCCGTCGTCGATAAGCACCGACGCGCCCGTCTTCAAATCATTCGGAAGCTCATCATATGTTATCGAAACCCGATTCACATCGCCCTCAACCTCACGCGTGGTGAGGACAAACGCGTCGCCGGCCTGCAGGGTCACCTTACCCTCCTTGAACGTCTTAAGCCTAATCTCCGGCCCTTTTGTGTCGAGAATCGTGGGGATTGGCAGGTTCAGCTCTTCTCTCAGCCGAACCACCATATCCATCTTTTTCCGCGCGTCTTCATGCGTGGCATGAGAGAAATTGAAGCGCGCGCCGTTCATGCCCTTGAGCATAATCTCGCGCAGCACTCTCTCGTCGTCCGTTGAAGGCCCCAGCGTGCAGATAATCTTGGTTTTTCTAATCATACTTCTCACTTCCCTTTTTTGAATTCTTATTATATGCTATTATGTCAGGAAATATTTATCTTCTTTCCATTTTACCGGATTTTCATCTATATACAACCATACGCGCTGATAATCAGCATTATTGCGAATAACGTGGTCATAGTATGAGGTTTGCCATATATTAAAACCTATTTCTCTATTTGTCACTTTCTTCAAGGTAGCGACGATTCTTGGAATTATCATTGTAGGGCACGACGACCTCGGCGCGCCGTTCAGCACAGCAATAAGCATATGCACATGGTTTGGCATTATTATGTATTTATCTATTGAAATAGGATAGTGCTTTTCGATTTCTTCAACGTACTTCTTGACGATATTCCCATATGCAGACAACTTCATGTAAGG
Source organism: Ruminococcaceae bacterium UBA945 (assembly GCA_002293315.1). Taxonomy (GTDB): domain Bacteria; phylum Bacillota; class Clostridia; order Oscillospirales; family Acutalibacteraceae; genus Scatolibacter. The sequence goes on along the minus strand of DBCZ01000084.1, from coordinate 18,810 downwards.
AGCGCCGGGGTCGTCGCTTGACGGAGCGCCGGGGTCGTCGCTTGACGGAGCGCCGGGGTCGTCGCTCCCTACTGTTTTTCCTAATATCTCATGCTTGTCTTTTACACATACTGTAATAAAGAATACACCCTCTTGACTATAATTGTAATCATTAAGCCTCATTTTCTTTCTTACAGGCAACTCATTCATGTTAATTATTCTCCTGAATATGCTCCCTCAAAAAATGTAACATCTATGTTCCGTCATTCCAACAGTAATTTATATATATCGCCTTTCTTTTGCCCGCTCATTTGCGCCGCCTCTTTTGCGGCGTCGCTTTTTGAAAGCCCGCTGCTTATCAGCTCCTTCGCATAGCTCACGGCCTCTTCAAGTGTGATTTCACTCTCGCCTGCCATCTCTGCCTTGCCCTCGATAACCAGCACAAATTCGCCCTTCGGCTCACGCTCACGGTATATCCTCGCCGCTTCGCCGAGAGTGTTGCGTATGACCTCCTCATGCAGCTTCGTCAGCTCACGGCAAAGCGAGATTCTTCTCTCTTCACCGAAGGTTTTCTTCATGTCGGCCAGGGTTTTCCTCAGCTTGTGCGGGGCTTCATAGAAAATCATCGTGCGGCTTTCATTTTGCAGAGAAGCAAGATGCTCCGCTCGACTTCGCTTGTTCATGCTCAAAAATCCCTCGAACGTGAAGCGACCGGTCGGCAGCCCACTTATCGCCAGCGCCGAGGCCATCGCCGTGGGGCCGGGCACGACATAGACCGCTATGTTCTCGCTTGCACAGGCCGCGACGAGCGTCTCGCCCGGGTCAGAAATTGCGGGCATGCCTGCGTCAGTGACCAGCGCGCAGCTCTCGCCGCCCTTTATGCGCCCGGTTATCTGCTCACCCTTTTCGAATTTATTATGCTCAAAGAAGCTCACCATCGGTTTTTTGATGTCGAATTTATTCAGCAGTTTCATCGTCACGCGCGTATCCTCGGCGGCGATGAAATCCACGCAGGCAAGCACCTCCCTTGCGCGCGGGGAGAAATCCTCCAGATTTCCGATAGGCGTGCCGACGACATAGAGCGCGTTTTCAATCTCCTTCATTTCCGTCTCCTAAATAGTAATCGCCGTAAACGGCCTTCATTTCAGAGGTATAGCCGTTTTCGTCCTCGATAATGAGCGTCGGTTCGGCGACCAGCCCGCTCCCTCCGCCCTTTCTGCCCTCAATGAGAGCCAGCATAGGCTTTGAACCGGCCCGTTGCTGAACAAGGCGCAGCCGCTTCGGCTCAATTCTGTTCTTTCGCAGTGCCACAATCACATCTGCCATCCTTTCCGGGCGCTGGCAAAGGCAAAGCCTGCCGCCGAATTTCAGGGCATATGCCGCCGCTTCCGCCAGCTCATCAATCGTGAGGCTCTCCTCGTGGCGCGCAAGGCGCTTTGCTTCGCTCGGGTTTTTCAGCCCTGCGGTTTTAGCCTTATATGGCGGATTGCAGGCGATTAAATCCAAGCTTTCGTTTGGCAGCGGCCTTTCGCGCACGTCGCCGTGGATGAGCTCAACCCCATCGAAGCCGTTCCTTACGAGAGATTTTGCCGCCAGCATGAAAGCATTCTCCTGAAGCTCAATTCCGTAAATCATTTTCGGGTTGGCTCTCATTTTCCAGATGAACGCAATCGCTCCGGCGCCCGTGCCGAAATCGGCACATATCTCCGCTTTTTTAGGCATGGAAAAATCGGCAAGCAGAAGCGTGTCAGTCGAGAAGCCATGCTCCTTCGTGACATATAGGCCGTGTTCATTATTCAATCTTTCCCATTTTTCTGTCGCCATGCAAGCCTCCCTCCCACACAAATTGATAACCTTGTTAAACATGCGGCGGATATGGCATTTAAGTTCATGCCCTATGTTGCCTTCGCATAGTTCTTATCAGTATCCATAGGCAAAACAGTCCGCATATCAGCAGTATTATATCCTCAAAAGCGTTTACGAAAAAGGCTTTGAGGCCTGTAACGCCCCATATTGTCAAGAGCAGCAAAATCAATTTACTTTTTTGTTCATAGCATGAGTAAACCGCAATGCTCAGGCTGATAAAAGGACATGGTATAATGTATGTGACAATACGTGGAAAAGTATGACCCAACAAAAAAGATGCCATTGGGTAGATAATAAACATTAACAGCAGTATCCACTGCACTGCGCCTGGTTTCCCGAGCTTAACATTCCTATACATTACCGCTTCACGGAAAAGCAGGAGTCCCGTCAGCAAAAATAGCGGGGCGGCAAAATATTTCTGAATCGCCTCTGTTCCGTAAACGAGGAAGAACACGACACCTATAAAGATATTTCCAACGCCAAGTGCCGCTTTAAGAAGCCATGCTTTATTTTTGAGAACTGCAAGACCTGCGCTTATGAGTAACGATATCGCAATGACACATTGGTATATCCAAGTGAAGGTGTTATAGTTTCCGATAACATCCCAAAATACCGACGCATCCATACTCCGCCCTTTCTCTCTTCCTTCTACTAAAATTATCTGCTAAGAACAAACAAAAAAGCTTGGCAATCACCAAGCTTTCCGTTGTTTTAACTCAGCCTGCGCTGATTGTCGATACGGGGCAGGTGGCCTCGCATGAGCCGCAGTCTGTGCATTTGCCTGCGTCAATCACATACTTGCCGTCGCCCTCTGAAATCGCTTCAACCGGGCAAACGCCCGCGCATGCGCCGCAAGAAATGCAGTCATCACCAATTTTATATGCCATATCAGCACCTCCGTTTAGAATGATTTTTACATGAACATGATAACATATTATTTAAAAAAATCAAAGCTTTTATTGCAGTGGAACATACTTTTCACACATCGCTCCGTATATATCCTGCGCGTGCCGGCAGGTTTCAAGTAAATACCCAGGCTCTTTCGGATATTCTGAAAGCCCGCGATAGTAAAAAGCTTTGTTTTGGTCTTCAATGATGAAAGGGATTATGCCGTTTTTCAGGCATTCCTTAAACATAATCATTCGCCCCACGCGCCCGTTGCCGTCTTGGAACGGGTGAATCTTTTCAAATCGGTAATGAAAATCAACGAGGCTTTCAAATGAAACATTTTCTTTAGTATCGTATCTTTTCAGCATCGCGCTCATATCTTCAGCGACCTTTTCGGGCGCAGAGGTCACCGTCAAATCTCCGACAGTGTTCTGCAAGGACTTATACTCACCTACCCTGAACCACGAAAGGCGCGAGTCTGACGTTCCCCTTTTTAAGATGGCATGATATTCCTTAATCATGTCTTCACTTAGCGGGCAAGGCGCAGTTTCCAGCATATAATCAAAGAGAGCAAAATGGTTGGCGGCTTCTGTGATGTCGTCAACGTTGATGCTCTCCTCGTCTTTTGATATTACGGTGTTTGTTTCAAAAATAAATCTCGTTTGCTCCTCGGTGAGCTTACTTCCCTCTATACGGTTGCTGTTATATGCAAACATTATTTGGCTAAGGCGATATATACCGCCCTTATATGCTGCCTTTTTCTCTTCAAGTAATTGATTGTAAAGGGCTATGCTCATAGCTTCACTTCCTGCTGACTCCACCTTAGCTCTCTTCCAGATTCCTCAGCTCGTCAATCTCTTTTTTATCCACTTGAATTCTGCCGTCCTTTATCACCTTAACCTCGCTGACCTTGAAGACCTGAGGGGCGGCGTCCGGGTCCTTGTCAAGGCGAACCGTGAGCTTGCCGGTGAGAAGGTTCTGGTCCACGACAATTCCCCTGCCCTCGGCTGTATTGACGATCGCATTCACCTTCGGCGTCGTGCGAAGAAGGTCGAGGTAGGCCTCCTGCTCATATTTAAGACAGCACATCAAACGTCCGCAAACGCCCGAAATCTTCACGGGATTCAATGAAAGCCCCTGCTCCTTCGCCATTTTGATTGAAACCGGCTGGAAGCCGTTGAGATATGACGTGCAGCAGAACGGCCGCCCGCATATGCCTATGCCGCCAATCATCTTGGCTTCGTCTCGCACGCCGATTTGCCTCAGCTCAATCCTTGTGCGGAAAAGACCGGCTAAATCCTTGACGAGCTCACGAAAATCCACCCTGCCGTCAGCCGTGAAATAAAAGAGAATCTTGGTGTTGTCAAACGTGATTTCAACATCGACGAGCTTCATCTCAAGCTTATGCTCTTCGATTTTCTGCTCGCACTGCACGAAGGCGTCTTTCTCCTTCTGCGCGTTCTCACTCACCTTGTTTATGTCTGCGTCCGTTGCCTTGCGAACCACCTTTTTAAGCGGCTGAACGATATTCTCCTCCGCCACATTTTTGTTCGCCAGCGCAACCTCACCACATTCAAGTCCTCTGGCCGTCTCGACTATAGCCTTGTCGCCAAGCTGCATTTTTATCCCTTTTGGGTCGAAATAATACACCTTGCCTGTGTCTTTGAACTTTATTCCTACTATCTCCATTTTCTTCTCCAATATTTATTTTAAGCCAACGCCGCGCAGAGGCTCGTGATGAGCAGCGGCATATTCGCATTTCTTTCAAGCTTTTTCCTGTGCTCAGTCACTGCGTCAAGCAGCTTAAGCAAATCGCCCGCCGAGCGCTTTGTGAGCTCTTCTGCCGCCTCGCCTCCAGGCGAAAGCAGCTCGCTTCCTCCGGCTTTCAGCACCGCGCCGTCACGTAAAATCAACCCGAGCCGTTCAAGCACCTCACCTGTGAGCTGTCTATTCTTTATGAGCGGCGCTGTCTCTTCCAACAGCCTTTCGGTATTTCTCTCCGCCGAGGCAAGCGCGATTCTCTCCGCCGCCGCAGTTGCATATGCCTCTTCTCCCTCGCCTCTCTCCTGAAGCATTCGCCCGATATTCCCGCCGCAGAGTGCCGCCAGCCTCTCGGCCTCTGCGCTCTCCATGCCGATCATGCGGCCATAGTCTGCCGCCTCATTGACGGCTACCGGGCGCAGGGAGAAAATCTGTGAACGCGAGCGAATCGTCGGCAAGAGGCTTTCAGCCGAGGGGACCGTGATGATAAATACGGTGTTGCCGGGCGGCTCTTCTATCAGCTTGAGCAGCTTGTTCTGCGTGACCTCGGGCATTTTGTTCTCGACGAACAACAGATAGATGTTGTAATCCGCTTCTTCGGGCATTCTGTGCGAGTCGAGGATTATCCTTTTAGCCGCTTCAACATTGAGGGAGCGGGTCGCCCCACTCCCCTCTTCGATTCTGATGTCCGGATGCGAGCCCGCCCTCGCCCTTTTGCACGCGGGGCATTCGCCGCACGGAGCATTTGCATCCCTGCACACAAGCGCATTGGCCACAAGCTTCGCAAGCGTCTTCTTGCCCGTGCCGGCCTCTCCCTGAAAAATAACCGCGTGAGGAAACCTCCCGCCGTCCTTTGCGTCGGAGAGGAATTTCTTAACCTGGCTGTTCCCCACAAATGAATTGAGATTCATCAAATATCAGACCTTTTCAAATCTATCCACATTGAGCACGAAAATCGTTGAGCCTCCGACCGTGACCTCAACCGGGAATGAGGTGTACATGCCGACGTCCATTGTTGAGGCGCTCGGGACAATCTGCGTTCTTCTGCTGCTCTGCTTGGAAATAATGCTGATGACATCATCAACCTTTTCATCGTCTACACCGGCGATGAACGTTGTGTTCCCCGCCATGAGAAAGCCGCCTGTTGTGGCAAGCTTCGTGACGGAATATCCCTCTCTCGTCAAGGCCGATGAGACGGCGCCGCTGTCGTCATTGCTGACAATCGCAAGTATTAGCTTCATGGTGCACCTCCGAAAATGATGTATTTTTATCATGAAATAAACTAAATCCTTTAATTCCAATTACATTTTATCATGTTTATCACTAAAAATCCACATTTTTTTGTCGGGCGCGCAAATGCGGTTCTCCGCAAAGAGGCAAAAAAATCTCCCCTGTCAGAGAAGATTTCTAAGTTATGGCAGAATGGTAATATTCTGGTCGAACTCTACGCTTTCAATCACCCTGGTGACGTCCTTTTCAAGCCTTTTATACAGCTTTTCTCCCAAAGCGTCGCCCGGCTCGAAGTTCGGCACAACCGGTTTGTGGAGGACAATAACAAAATCGCGCGTTTCTTCTGCCATAGTTTCAGGGTTAAGCCAATTTGTTGCCCGTGCGTTCGCGAAAAAGGAGAAGCCGGCTTTCCAGCTTCCGTCTGCATTTTTGAAGGAAGCCATATTGCCTTCGGCGTCTTCAACAAAGTAGAAGCTGAAGAGAAGCCCGGTGTATCCGTCTACGTCTCTGTCATTACGCTCGTAGCTTTCCCAGAAGCTCTTCGCATGGAAGGAGGTGTCCGGGTCCCTGCCAAATGCGAAATTATCTCCCATCGGCCATGACGAAACCCTATCCAGCCAATACCACGGCACGGTGAATGTCATCGCTGCATCTCCATAGAATTTAACGTCGCCGGCGAGCATGCGACCCGTAAGGGCAAAGATTTTCGCGGCCTCCGCGCGCGTGATAAAGCTGTGCGGCGCAAATGAGGTCGGGCTTCTTCCCTCTATAATCGACGCTTGATAGAACGCAAGATAGTTATTCTTGAACTCCGCCGAGGTCTTGTCTATGTCCTGGAAATTCGGCGTGTCTGAGTCTACCTCACACGGGAACTGCCCCAATGGGTCAAACTCGTCTCTCGCCAAAAAGCGCGAAAGCATGAGGATAATCTGCTCTCTCGTCACTGAATCATCGGGCTTGAAGAGCTTAGGTGAGACGCCCTTCACGATGCCCTTTTGCACCGCCCAGTTGACATACGGAGCATAGTAAGCTCCTGCTCTGACGTCACTGAACGGAGACGGGGAATTGCTGCTTAAATCCGCATTCGCCATCCTTCCGAGAACCGTCACGAACATGCCTCTCGACATAGATTCGTTTGGTGAAAACGTGGTCGGGCTTGTTCCGTTGAAATAGCCGTCTTCAAGGACATTATTTATATAAGTGTAAGCCCAGTGCCCCTGCACGTCTGTATAATCATATATCAGCGGCAAATCATTTTCGGGCGGCTCCGGCCCTTCTAAATTATCCGGCTCGGTATAGTGCTTTCCGTTGCCTCTGTCAATCGGGTCGTCGGAAATCACATCGGCGACTATCCACTTTCCGCCTGTTTTAACAAGGCTGAGAAGATAGCGCGGCATCATTGCGCTGTCATACGCTGCCCCGGGATAATGAAATTCAATGAACACCTGCAGCTGTGCCAGGGCAATATCACCAGCTGCGGCCATTTTAATATCGGAGAAGCTGATTCTCAGATTTTCTCTTACGGTATTATCTGCGCGCATAATTTCCTGGCTATCGGCAATCTTCTTTTCAAGATAGGCTTTTATGTTTTTATCCACAGTAAACGCGGAAAAACCCTGATTTACCTCCGCTGTTTTCAAAAACGGGGAGGCGTCGGCATCCTGCGGCAGAAGATAGCCGGATAAATCATTCGTGCCATAATGAATATGGTTAATCGTGTAGTCCTCAAGGAAGGCAAGCACCGTGCGGCTTACCGCCTCTCTCTCCTCTTGCGCCGCCCCGGCCGGCAAAACGCAGAGCAGCATGAGAACAGCTGTCACGAGAACGCTGATTGTTCTCTTCATAACAAATCCTCCTATATTAAGAATGCTTCCTGCTTTATGTAAATAAATTTTATCATTTATAACTCACATTGTCAACAGCACTCAACGCCCTCTCAAACAAAGCTTGACTTTTCTATTATAGAGAGATAAAATAACCTTGCCGTTGTTTCCCAAGAATACGACGAACAACAGCGGCGATTCTTGGGCGGGAGGACGCAAGTGATTTTGCTGATTGGAGATTGCTTATTTAATGGTGTGTGATTTGTTTGAAGCGATATGAATTGGTATATGCCTTGCGTTTTATCTTGAAAATGGCTCTCAGCTTAACCGTGATAAGCTGAACGCCATATTTTTTTCTGCTCACAGGGTATTGGGGGAGCCCTAGTGAGAGCAACTGCGATAGTATACTTCGGCCGCGCATTGCCCATATGCCGGCTTGAATCACACAGACATGGGCAGAAACAGGTTGGTAGAAGATGAAAGAAAAACATACATCGTCGAATATCCTTCGGTTCTTTCCATTTACCAAAGGGTATCGGCTTTTATTCGTGGCGGCGCTTGTCACCGTCATAATTTCGGTCATCGCGAGCTATATGACGCCGCAGGTCATACGCTTCACGGTTGACTCGGTCATAAACGATTTGCCGTTTAACTTGCCGGATTTCCTCGTTGATTGGATTGAGGCTATCGGCGGCAGAGATTTCCTCAGAAGCAATGTTATAGTCTGCGCAGCCATTTCGCTCGGCTTTGCAGTGATTTCAGGGCTTTGCATGCTCATCTCGAGAATGAGCATGTCAAAGGCCTGCGAGAACACGATGGCAAGGATAAGAAATAAGCTCTACGACCACATTCAGCGCCTTCCGTTCTTCTGGCACAATTCGCACCAGACCGGCGATATTATCCAGCGCTGCACACAGGATGTGGATTTGATAAGGAATTTCGTGAGCGACCAGCTTTTGGAAATCTTCCGCACGGTTTTTCTCGTGGCGGTTTCCCTGGCCTTGATGTTCACGATGAACGTTGAGCTTTCGCTGGTGGTCTCGGCCTTTTTGCCGGTGGTTATCACGGTTTCGATGATTTTCTTCCGCATAACAGGAAAGAAATTTCGTGAGGCCGACGAGCAGGAGGGTGCGCTCACCGCGCTTGTGCAGGAGAACCTCACAGGCGTGCGCGTTGTGCGCGCCTTCGGCAGAGAGCGGTTTGAAATAGACCGCTTCGTCGAGCAGAACGAGGCCCTCACCACAAAGTGGGTGAAGCTCGGCAGAATCATGGGCTCTAACTGGGGGCTTGGCGACTTGTTCGCGGGCCTGCAGGTGCTTGTGATAACCGTAATCGGCGTGTTCTTTGTGGTGGACAATAAAATTTCCGCGGGCGAATTCCTCGCGTTCGTGGCGTATAATCAAATGATTGTATGGCCCTCGCGTCACCTCGGGCGGCTGCTCAGCGAGCTGAGTAAAACGACCATCAGCTCCACGAGGCTCTTTGACATTCTCGATGCAAGGGAAGAACAGAATATTGAAAACCCGCAAACGCCGCCTATGGACAAGGATATCGCCTTTGAGAACGTCAGCTTCAGCTATAACGACGCTTCCGTGGTGTTGAAGGACGTCAGCTTCACCGTCAAAGAGGGCAGCACGTTCGGCATTCTGGGCGCGACGGGCAGCGGAAAGTCCACATTGATGTATCTGCTTGACAGGCTGTATGCGCTGCCGGAGAAAAACGGAAGAATCACAATCGGCGGCGTGGATATACGCGATATAGAGCTTTCTTATCTCCGAAAGAATATCGGCATCGTTCTGCAGGAGCCGTTCTTGTTCTCAAAGACCTTCAGAGAAAGCATATCTGACGGCGCCAAAACAGGCGACCTCGACACGATAAGAAAATACGCGCAGCTTGCGATTATCGACGACACGATTCAAACCTTCTCAGAGGGCTATGAAACGGAGCTCGGCGAGCGCGGCGTGACGATTTCCGGCGGGCAGAAGCAGCGGGTGGCAATCGCGAGAATGCTCATGCAGGATACCCCCATCAAGGTGTTTGACGATTCGCTCTCCGCCGTTGACATGGAAACCGACGCGAAGATAAGGAAATCCATCAATGAGAATATCCACGGCACGACGATTCTCATCGCGCACAGAATTACAACCATAATGAACGCAGACATGATTCTTGTCCTCGACAAGGGGCGCGTCAGCCAGCTCGGCACACACAATGAGCTGATTAACCAAGATGGCATTTACAAGCGCATTTTTGACGCGCAAAGTGCCAAAGACGAAGAATAAGGAGGGGGATATGGATTACATAACCAAAACCGAAGCACACAAGAAAACCTCTTCTATAAAGACATGGAAAAGGATAATCCCGTTTATAAGCCCGTATAAGAAGATTATGATAAGCGTCGCCGTTTTGATGCTCATCAACTCCATCATCGACATCTCTTTCCCGCTTTTTGCGGGATATGCCGTTGATAATTTCGTCACACCAAGACAGACGGCCGGCGTATTGCAATTCTCGATTCTCTATATTTCAGTCGTCACTTTACAGGCCTTATGCACGATGCTGTTCGCGCTTCAGGCACTGAAGGTTGAGATGTATTTCAGCCGCGATTTGCGCCATTCGCTGTTCTCGCAGATGCAGGTGCTGAGCTTTTCATATTATAATCAAACGCCCGTGGGCGTGATTATGGCGAGGGTTATGAGCGATACCGCACGTATCGGCACCGTCTTCGCGTGGAGCTTGGTCGATGTGTTCTGGAGCTCAGCCTATATCATCGGCTGTATGATAGTGATGTTCTCAATCAATGCATTTTTGGCGGCGCTTGTCGTCACCATCGTGCCGGCAATCGCCTTGCTCACGTTCTTCTTCCAGAAGAAGATTCTTGCGACGAACCGCCGCGTAAGGCGAATCAACGCAGAGATTTCGCGGCAGTATAACGAGGGCATCTCAGGCGCCGTCACCTCAAAAACACTCGTGATTGAAGACAAGAACACCGAGGCCTTTACCGAGGTCACCACCGACATGAAAAAGACGACGATTCACGCCGTCATGCTTCGCGCGGTGTATATCCCGATTATCGTGTTCCTCACTTCGCTTGCGGTTTCGTTCGTCCTCACAGGCGGCGGAACGATGGTTATCCTCGGCGATATAGGCATAGCAGAGCTCACGATTTTCGTCAACTACGCGCTTGTTATCGCTGACCCGGTGCAGAGCCTCGCGGGAACTATCTCAAACCTCATCGCCACGCAGGTAAACGTCGAGCGCTGCGCGGATATTCTTGACCTTGTTCCGGAAATCACAGATACTCCCGATGTCATAGCAAAATACGGCACAAGCTTTGAGCCGAAGCGCGAAAACTGGGAGCCACTTCAGGGTAACATCACGTTCGACGACGTCAGCTTCATGTATTCAGACGGCACAGAGTATGTGCTGGAGCATTTCAATTTAGATATACCCGAGGGCATGACGATTGCCATTGTCGGTGAGACGGGCGCGGGGAAGTCCACGCTCGTGAACCTCGCCTGCCGCTTCTTTGAGCCCACCTCCGGCAGGATTCTCATAGACGGCAAAGACTATAAAGACCGGAGCATGCTTTGGCTGCACAGCAATATCGGCTATGTCTTGCAGACGCCTCACCTCTTCTCCGGCTCTGTAAAAGAGAATATCCGCTACGGCAGGCTGGACGCTTCAGACGATGATATCATCGAGGCGGCAAAGATGGTGGGCGCGCATGACTTCATCCTGAAGATGAAAAACGGCTATGACAGCGACGTCGGCGAGGGCGGCAACAACCTCTCCACCGGTGAGAAGCAGCTTGTTTCGTTCGCCAGGGCGATTCTCGCAGACCCGAAGATTTTCGTCCTTGACGAGGCCACCTCCTCAATAGACACACATACGGAGGCGCTGATTCAAAAGGCCATCTCTAAGCTTCTCGATAACCGCACGTCGTTCCTCATCGCGCACAGGCTTTCGACCATCCGCAAGGCAGATTTGATTCTCGTCGTGCGAAACGGCAAAATCATTGAGCGCGGCTCGCACAAGGAGCTTATGATTCAGGGCGGCTATTACGCAGATTTGTATAACAAGCAGTTTGAATCAGAGGCCACGGAAAGCGTCTTTGAAGAGATAGACGGATAAATAACAGGAACCCGCCTGACGCAATTTGCGCCAGGCGGGTTTTACTTCAGCAATTTCTCATAGTCACGGCGTGCATATATAACCCTCATAACCGTCACGAGTTTTTCCGGCTCATTCACACAGTAAAGCATAAGATAATTTCTAACCTTCATGCGGCGATATTCTATTTTGAGCGGGCGAATCGGGCTATATACCGGATTCATATATGGAAAATCACCGAGCTTGTCGGCAGCCTTAATCATCTCTTCGGCAAGCCTCAACGCCGCAGCAGGATTTGAAAGCTCACTGCCGATATATCCGGCTATTTCCGTCATATCCTTCTTGGCCAGCGGCAGAAAAACCACTTTATACATCTTCTGCTCCTGCGGCTTCCCGCATGGCTTTCAACACGTCTTTAGAAGAAAAGCGCCGCTTTGTCGCTTCTGCTTCATGCTCTGCTTCACGAAGCTTGAAGTATATATCGCTCTCAAGCTGCAAATTCTCGTAGGCCTCCATGCTCAGCACAACCATATCACCAAAGCCGTTTTTCGTCAGAAACACCGGTTGTGCAGTTTCGTGGACAGTTTTTGATATTTCCGCAAAATTATTCCTAAGATCCGATACCGGCCTGATTGTTTTCATAATATCACCTCTTGTAATATTTTAGCATAATTATGCTAAAACTTCAAGTAATTGAATAGCAGCGAACAGCTCCGCGAAATCCGCGGAGCTGTTCTATGTTAATCCTCATAATCAGTAAAAACGATTTAATCTTCGGCCTCGGTCTTTGAATCCGCAACCACCTTCTGCGCGATATTGCTCGGTGCCTCTTCATAGCGGACAAATTCGAACGTATATGTTCCTCTGCCCTGTGTGACCTGACGCATATAGGTGGAGAAATCATGCATTTCCGCCATCGGAACCTCAGCCTCGACCGTCTGCTTGCCCGCGCCCGCCGGATTCATGCCCAACACGCGGCCTCTGCGCTTGTTCACCTCGCCCATGATGTCGCCCATGTTTGAGTCCGGCACAGTTGCGGCTAGATGGCCTATCGGCTCAAGAAGCGTCGGGCCGGCTGTGGGTATACCGTTTCTGTATGCAATGCTCGCCGCCATCTTGAATGACATTTCAGAGGAATCTACGGGGTGATAAGAGCCGTCATAGAGCGTGGCCTTGATGCCGACCATCGGATAGCCCGCGAGCATTCCCCTTTGGATGCTCTCGCGCAAGCCCTTTTCAACCGCGGGGAAGAATCCCTTGGGAACAGCGCCGCCCACTACTCTTTCGGCAAATTCAAGCCCTTCATTATCAGACGGCTCGAATTCAATCCACACGTCGCCGAACTGACCGTGCCCGCCGGTTTGCTTTTTGTGGCGGCCCTGCACCTGCACTTTTTTGCGGATTGTCTCTCTGTAAGGAACCTTCGGCTGCTTGAGGATTGCGTCTATGCCGAACTTCGCCTTGAGCTTTGATATGACGACGTCGAGGTGCTGTTCTCCCAGTCCGCCGACCGTCATTTCCTTGGTTTCTGCATTGTTTGCGAATATGATGGACGGGTCTTCCTCGGCCAGCCTCAAAAGCCCCTGCGCTATCTTATCCTCTTCGCCCTTCTTTGCGGGAAGCACCGCCATGATGAGCGTTGCGTTCGGATATTCCACAGGCTCAAGAGTCACCTTTCTCGCCGGAGAGCAGAGCGTATCTCCGGTGTTTGTGCTTGTGAGCTTGGGTATCGCGCCTATATCTCCCGCGACTATGGCCTTCACGTCAATTTGCTTCTTACCAGCTATTGCCACGATTTTGCTGATTCTCTCCTGCTCACCCGTCCTCATGTTGAGCACAGGTGCGTCTGCCGTAATCTTTCCCGCGACCACCTTAACAAACGAGAGCTTGCCGATGAAGGGGTCGGCAATCGTCTTGAAGACAACTGCGGCCGTCGCGGCGTTTTCATTCACCGCGATTTCCACAGGGTTGCCGTCCACGTCAACGCCTATCTCCCCTGCCTTTTCCTCGGCTGACGGCGCAAGCCACGCGAGGCCGTCAAGGAACTGCTCCATACCGCGCATAAGCATGGCATCGCCGCAGAAGACTGGTGTAATCGCGCCGGTTTTCACGCCCTTGCTCACGCCAACTATGATTTCCTCGGGCGTGAATTCTTCGCCCGCGAAGTATTTCTCAAACAGCGCGTCGTCTGTCTCGGCGACTGCCTCGCAGATGGCCGCACGCAGGCCGTCGAGCCTGTCCCCCATATCGGGCAAAGCCACGGGAACGGGCTTGCCGTCTTTATAGTCATAGGCTTTATATTCAAGAATGTTGACATATATATCCGCCTGGCCGTCTTGAATATACGGCACGACGACGGGGCAGACTGACGGGCCGAACGCGGCCTTCAAGTCTTCAAACACGCGGTAGAATCTGGCGTCTTCATCCGCAAGACCGTTGACGAACACAAACTTTGAAAGCCCGCGTCTATCGGCCGCTTCAAAGGCTTTCTCCGTGCCGACCGCCAATCCGTTTTTGCCCGAAACGACGATAAGCGCCGAATCAGCCGCGCGCATCGCCTCATTTAAGCCGGCTTCAAAATCGAAAAGCCCGGGCGCGTCGACAATATTTACCTTTTTGTTTTTCCACTCAACCTGCGCGGCCGAGGTCATAACCGTGGTTTTTCTCTTGATTTCCTCGGGATCATAGTCCATTACGGTGTTGCCGTCTTGAATCTTGCCTCTTCTGTCGGAAGCGCCCGAAAGAAACAGCATGGCTTCTGCAAGAGAGGTTTTACCTGAGCCGCTGTGCCCGGCAATCGCGAGATTTACGATATTCTGAGCTGTGTATTGATTCATTTGAGTTCTCCTCTTCTTCTCTCATCTGTGGTTACAGTCTAACGATTATTATATCGTAAATAAAAATAAAACACAACAAAAAAGTGTGTTTTTCTCTAAAGATGTTTTATCAGCATTTGTTTTTTTGTATAGATTGCCACTTGATAAATCTAATTCTATATAGTATTATTCTATATGGGAGGTTATTATGAAAACAGAAGGCGGCTTTTTGATTTCACAAATCAAGCGTATAAGCGACAGAACCTTTGCCCAAAAGCTCAAGGAGTGCGGAGTTGAGGAGTTTAATGGCGCGCAGGGGAAAATCCTGTATGTTTTATGGAACGAGGAGAACCTGCCCATTTCGAAAATCGCCAGACGCACTTCTCTTGCCAAAACAACGCTGACAAGTATGATTGACAGGATGGAGCAAAAGGGACTCCTGACGCGCGCAAACAGCGCTGACGACAGGCGTGAGATTCTTATCGGCTTGACACCGAAAGCTCGAGCTCTGAAAGACGTTTACCTCATGGTTTCCGACTATATGACGGATATTTATTATCATGGGTTTTCCGATGAGGAGATCACCGCATTCGAGCGCTCACTAAAAAAATTACTTAAAAATCTGGAAAAAGAAGGAGCATAACCATGAAAAAATCAATTGACAGGCTCACAAACGACTATTGCCCGCAGACGCTGTTTCTGTATGGCACTTACAAGGAAGACGGCAGTCCGAACTTCGCGCTGTTCTGCTGGTTCAGCTACTGCAATAATGACGAGCTCTGCATTATGGCGTGTATCGGCGAAAAGAAGCTCACAAAGGAACTGATTGCGAAAAACAAAGTTTTCTCCGCCAATCTTGTCACGGAGGAGCTTCTGCCGCTCGCCGATTACTTCGGAACCAACAGCGGTTATAATCCGGAAAAGATGAGCGTACCCGTTGAGGTCACAAAAGGCGCGGTGCTTAACGTGCCTGTGCTTGAGCGCAGCCCGCTGGCATATGAGCTGGAGGTGAAGAATGAAATCGACTTAGGCGGTGACAGCACCTTGTATATCTGCCGCATCAGTAATATCCTCGCTGATGAAGCGCTCTTCAGCGGCACGCAGCGCCCTCTCTCTCTGGACGCGGCAAAGCCCGTCGTCACAACGGGCGCGACCTATTTCTCCGTTGGAAAGCCGCTGGGCGAATGGGGAGACTGGAGCAAGCGATAAGAAAAATCCCCCTAATAGGGGGATTCAGTTTATCTGCCTCATTCCGTCCTCAGCTTGCTCATGTCCTTGATTCCCAGAATCGGGGCGGCGAGGTGCTTATTGAAGAACGGGATAACCGGGCCTGACAGCGCAACCATGAAAATCGTGCCGATGCCGACCGTCGCCCCGCACAGAAAGCCTACCAGTACACATGCGGCGTCCTGTGCAATTCTCAGCAAAATGTATTGCAGCTTTTTGTTCTTGCTCTTAGTGCGGTTCATAATAAGAAACGGTATGCAGTCATAAGGCGCCATACCGAGGTTTGCCGTCATGTATATTGAGCAGCCCACAAGCATCAGCATTACGCCGCCAAACGCCAGAAGCATTCGCCACACGAATTGCAAATCCGCAGGAAAGGCATTTATCCAAATCGGCTTCAGGAAATCCGCGATGAAGCCGATCAAAAGCATGTTTGCGATTGTTCCGATGCCAAGCAGTTTGCGGTCAAGGAAGAATATCATTATGAACAGCGCCGTGTTGAGAATCGCCTGCCACATGCCGAAACTCAGCCCGATTTTTGAGGCTATACCGATATTCATCGTGGAGCATGGGTCTTGCCCCAAATCCGCATGAACGCAAATAGACACGCCCACACCCATCAAGCCTACGGCTATCATCATCCAAATTGCTCTCTTCGGCAGGTGCGTTCCTTTAAGCTCTATCAAATTCATGTGCTTTTACATTTTCCTTATCGTTGGAATGATTATGATTAACGCTACCCGCCGGTGTCGAAAGCCATATCCGGCAAACAGG
>DBCZ01000084.1:0-2193 GCA_002293315.1 Ruminococcaceae bacterium UBA945 | reverse complement strand
AATGATTATAATTAAAGCCACCCAGAAGAACACAAAGATGAACAGCAGCAGCGATGAAAGTGCCTTCATCGCGCCGAAGCACGCAAGGAACGCCACGAGGATGAAGCCGAGAATTATCGCCGCATTTTGCACGATTATCAGCGAGTTTATTCCCCTCTTCATGCCCACACAGGCCGCAATTATGTTCATCAAAGACTCTATTCTGCCCTTCGTCGCGATGGTCGCGTCACTGCGCGGCACCTCTTCGCGCACTAGCCTGTGATAGACCTCTCCGAGCTCTGAACCCAGCACTGAGACGCTGGAAATCTCCAGGCCGAAAACACGTGAAATGAAGGTGGGTGTGAGGTTCGGGTCAAGCGTGCGCACCACTATGCCGATGCCGTCGTCTTCGAGGCGCTGAAGCTCGTTCTTGCGGCGGCGGTCAGCTGAATATGTGAGCACCATCATCGCGGAAACATCAGCGTCCATGGCAATATATATAACCTGATTATTGCCTGAGGCATAAGGCGTTTCATCAGAACGCGCAGGGGGCTCGAGGTGATTGTTCACCAATAGATTTCGGTTGCCGATGAAAATTCGCTTGCCGTCAACTCTGCCAATTATGCCCTTTTCTTCTTCATATTCAAAGCTTTCAACCTCAGGCAGAATCTCCTCATTCTCGCTTATGACCTGCTCGAAAACGCCTCTCAAGGGTCCTCCCGCAGCATTCATCAGCGCAGAAGCGGCGATTATCGCCTCCTCAGCCAAGGCCTTGTTCCCGTATGTCTTTATGCCGTTGAGCACTATTGTGCCGAACGGGAAGATCTCCTCGGCGTCCATCATGACGGCATTCGTCTCAGCCACGCCTGCCACGCCCTCATAGCCGACCACCATCGCGCCCGCCCGCCTTGCGCGCTTGCACAGGCGGCTCATCGGCAGGTTCACCGTCAGCATGTTCGAGGTCGCGACGCACACGCACAGCGAGGCCGCCAGCGCGCTCAACGCCACGGGTACGCTGTTTGTGAGCAGCAGTGTGACAATGCACAGCACCAAAGAGGCGATAAGCCCGAGAGGCGCCATCATCTGCGAGGAGGTCTCGGCGGGGTCAGGCGAATAGGATAGCTCTAGGAATCTCTTGAGGAAGCCTGTTTTCACCTGATATGTCAGCACCGGCTTATCCGTGGGGCTGTTCTCAATCATTTTTATCGCCGTGTTGTGGTCGCCGAAGACCTTCACGGCATATTTTTGCTCATGTGAGTTCACAAACCGGAAATTGCTGTGAATTCTGCGAATCATCGTTATCTTTCCGGCGGCGTTCACGAAGAATATGCCCGTGAGAATCACCGCGTAAAGATGGATTCCGCCGCTCACTACTTCACTTGTGAAGAATATCGAGGCCACTGTCTGCACAAGTATGCCGATTGAGGCAATCGCAACGGCGCTGTCTGAATTTGCGCTGAATGAGAAAAGCGCGCGCAGCCCGTTGAATATGGTTCTCCTGCAGAAGAATAATGTTATGCCGAGGAACACCGTCGTGATGATGATGTAAATCAGCGGCGTGGAGCCGGCCTCTTCAAGCCCCGCGAACTGCCCGCCGAAGATAAGGTTCACGAGCGTCAGCGCCACGGTGCATATGCCTGAAATCAGCATTCTGAACGTGAGGTCTCGCATGTCTCCGCGCAGCTCGTTCGCGATAGAGCTTGCGTCGTCCGCGCCGGTGTAGTCTTCAATCATTTCGTCATTGTGGCCGGAATCAATGTTCTCAAACTCCTGCGGCTCAATAACCTGCCTGCGCGCTTGACGGCGAATCGGGATGTTGCTGATCTCCTCACGCGGCTGCTGCACGCTCTCCGGCGAAGTCACCTCGCCGGCCTCGGTGAGAATCGCCTTTTGCAAGAGGTCTGCATTTATTACGTGCGTCGGGATTCCTCTCGTGCGATACTCATATATACTTTCCACCTGGGGCAGTTCTACTCTCGGCCTGCCCTCGATGATTTTCTCTCCCTGCACCTCTTCAGGCACCGGTATTGTCTCTTGATTGCCGGGCGCCGCTCCGCTGTCATTAGCCTGCTTGAGCACCGGTGAACCCTCCACCGGCACGGTATCCTTCGTTGCAGTGGGCATTGATTCTTCCGCAGGAGCTTTGGCCGCCTGCAGACGCGGGCGCGAAGCTCTCTGCCTGCCGCCCGCAGGAGAGGCGGACGGGCGATCTTC
>DBCZ01000012.1 GCA_002293315.1 Ruminococcaceae bacterium UBA945 | reverse complement strand
ACTCTTCATTGACAAACCTACAGAATTGCTATGCAATAAATGCGGCCGCAAAATTCCCATCAGCGCCAAATGAGTAAACAGCCGCTTATTGATAATCGCTCCGCTATTCACTCATCATGCTTTATTACCTTTTGCCCTGTCTGTTGCCCGCCGGGCAACGTCTGCAAACCGCCTTAACTTAAACCCAGAAATTCCTCCAGAACCCTGCTTGTTTTTTCTGCCTCTTCAGTCGTCGGCATCTCACAGAATATGCGGATAAGCGGCTCTGTACCGGAAAAGCGCCCGATAATCCAGCCGCCGTTTTTGAAATAAACCTTGCAGCCGTCAATATAGGAAACCTTTTCAATCTCCAAGTCAAAATCCGGCAGCAGCTTGTCCTCAAGCAGCAGCTTGGTTATCTCGCCTTTGCGCTCGCGTGAGAAAGAGAAATCCACCTCCGTCATTTCATATGTACCGTATTTCGCGGTGATTTCATCGTAAATCTCGGAAAGCTTTCTGCCCGTGACTGCAATCATCTCCACAAGCAGCGAAGCGGCATAGATGCCGTCTTTACCCTGAATATGCCCCCTCACCGTCAGGCCGCCGGAGGATTCTCCGCCGATAACCGCGTTTGTTTCCACCATCTTTGAAGAGATATGCTTGAACCCCACAGGTACCTCATGGCACTCCTCGCCGCTGTCATGTACGATTTTATCAAGCAGGTGAGTCGTGGCGATATTTCTCACGGCTGGACCCTTCCAGCCCTTAACCTTGATGAGATAATAATAGAGAAGCACCAGAATTTTATTCGGATGCAGGAATTCCGCTTTGTCGTCGATTACCCCGAGGCGGTCGGCGTCGCCATCTGTGGCTATGCCTATATCACATTTGTTTTCCTCCACGAAATTCGTCAGACTGGCAAGTGTCTTACTGTTCGGGGCGGGCAGCCTGCCCCCGAACAGCGTATCGCGCCTCTCGTGTATAACGTCCAAATCACAGCGGCAGGTGAGAAGAATCATCTGCAAGGCCGTTTTCGACACTCCGAACATCGGGTCCAGCACAATCCTGAGATTTCTCTCCTTTATCGCTTCGACATTGATTGACGCGAGAATGCTGTCAATATAACTGTTCATCGGGGTGATTTCCTCGATAATCCCCTTCTGAAGCCCCTCTTTATATGAGATAACGGGAATTTCCTCACTCTCGCATTTTTCAATATACTTCTCTATCTCGCCTGTGAGAATTTCATCGGCGTCGCGCCCGCCCTTCATGAAGAGCTTTATGCCGTTATATATGGCGGGGTTGTGGCTGGCTGTGACAGCCATGCCGTAGTCGAGATTATCCTTTTTCACTGCATACATAATAAGCGGCGTGGGCGAACCCTTTCTTATCACGCGGCAATGTATGCCCATTCCCGCCATGACCTCAGCCGCCCACATTGTGGCCTCCTCAGCGAGGAAACGCCTGTCATAGCCGATGACGAAGCCGTTTTTGCCCGCCCCGTCGTCCTTCATCTTTTTTGCGACTGCATATGTCAGAAGCTGAACATTCGCCTTCGTGAAATCGTCGCCTATTATCGCGCGCCAACCGCCCGTGCCGAACCTAATCATAGCGTATCCCATCCGTCTTTACGTTTTATTCTATTATAAACTATTGGCGGTGTGTTATCAAAGGATTTTCTTGTCACTTCTCCGCCGCTTTTCCTTTTCCATCACTACGCAACCTTATAAAAATAGAAAATAATTATATCATCCTTAATATAATTAAGCTCGCTATGAATATTCTTAAGTATTTCTTACAAGAACTGAATATATCTTCACTTCCAAAAAAACTTATGCTATAATCTGGGCACTTTAATAAGCTTGGAGGTATTACATGAAACATTGGAAAAGGAACACCGCTGCTTTTTTGTTGGGGCAGGCTGTTTCAATTTTAGGCTCGACACTCGTTCAGTATGCCATAACATGGCACATCACGCTTACAACAAAAAGCGGCGTTCTGCTGATGCTGTCAATGCTGGTGGGCTTTGTCCCGCTCTTCCTTCTCAGCCCGTTTGCAGGTGTTTGGGCAGACAGATACGACAGGAAGAAACTCATAATAATTGCCGACGCCGGCATAGCAATCGCAACGCTTATCCTTGCATTTCTCTTCATGGGCGGGGTACAGGAAATCTGGCTGCTGCTCATCGTAATGGCGGTTCGGGCATTCGGCTCTGCCGTGCAGATGCCCTGCGTCAACGCAATTCTGCCGGACATCGTCCCTGACGAGCAACTGACCCGCATGAACGGGCTCAGCGGCAGCGTGCAGTCGCTGATAACCCTGATTTCACCCATGCTTGCAGGTGCGCTCATGGCCTTTGCTCCGCTCCACATCATTTTCTTCATCGACGTTGCTACGGCTGCCGTTGCCGTGATAATCATGTTCGCTTTGGTCAGGGTTCCGCACACGCCCAAGGAGAAAAAGAAAAACGCCTATTTCAAAGAGATGAAAGAGGGCTTTCAATATATTTGGAAAACACCGTTTATCAAAATCACAATGCTTGTCTGCACGGGCTTATGGTTCTGCCTGGGTGTCATCTTTCTGATGGGCCTTCAGGTTGCCAGAAATTACGGCGGAGAGGTCTGGCAGCTGTCTGTGGTTGAGATAGCTTTCGCAGGCGGAATGCTGGCGGGCGGAATCCTGATTTCCCTCTGGGGCGGCATCAAAAACAAGGTTCTCATGATTGGCGCAGGGTTTCTCTTTCTGGGTGCCAGCACTGTCGCATTGGGCTTCAAAATGCCTTTTGCCGCATATGCGTCAATTATGGCCTTCATAGGAATCCTCCTGCCTGTCTTCAATACGCCTGCAATCACGCTTCTCCAGCAAAACGGAGACCCGAAATACATCGGGCGAGTATTCAGCATATTCACAATGCTTAACACGGGTCTCCAGCCGCTCGGCTCGGCGATTTTCGGTCCGCTGGCAGACGTCATTCCGATTGAATACCTGCTGTTCGTCTCCGGCGGCGGCATAGTCCTCACCGCCATCATTTTCCTGTCCTTCAAGAAGAAACTCGACGCGGATATAATCAGAACCGGCGAATTGAGGGCTATGGAAGCCGCGGCTGAAGCGGAAAAAGCACAGCAGGAGCTGGCGGCAGAGACTTCATAAGAATCGTAATTCAAAACGCAAAACTAATTACCCCTGATAAAAAATCAGGGGTAATTCTAATGCCTCATTATTTATAATCCTTCATATACACGCCGTGCGCTTCAATCAAATCGTCGCACATGCTCACTATGTCGTCGATGGAAAGCTCCGCGGCGGTGTGCGGGTCAAGCATTGCCGCGCGGTAGATGTCTTCCCTGTTCTTCGTCACGGCGGCTTCAATCGTCATAAGCTGAACGTTGACGTTCGTCATGTTCATTGCGGCGAGCTGCACCGGCAGCCTGCCGACGTGCGTCGGGTGGATTCCCATGCCGTCTACAAGGCACGGCACCTCCACACAGGCGTCTGCCGGGAGATTATCTATGCAGCCTGCGTTCACCACATTGCCGCCGATTTTATACGGCTCACCCGTCACGATGGCCTCCATGATATGCGAGGCATACTCATGCGAACGCTCATGCGTAATCTTGCCGTCTGCGAGAATCTCGTCTCTCTCCTTCTCCCAGCCCGCGATTTGATTCACGCATCTTCTCGGGTATTCGTCCAGCGGGATATTATACCGCTCTATAAGCTCGGGATAACGGGATTTAATGAAGAACGGGTTATATTCCGCGTTGTGCTCGCTTGACTCCGTGCAGTAATACCCGAGGCGGCGGATATATTCCGTTCTCACGGCGTCTAAGAACCTGCCGTCTTTGAACGCAAACATCTGAGATTCCTTTATCTCGCCGCTGTTTATCATTCTCTCCAAATCGCCTGAGATGTTCGCCTCAAGAATGCTTATCGCGCGCTTTTTCACCTCGGGGTAGATGTCATTGCCNNTGGCTGTCATACAGTTCAAGAAGCCACGCCATGTGGTTGATGCCCGCAATCGTCTCACGTCTGCCGGGCAGCTTATCTTCCATGCCCACAGCCTTCAGAAGCATCTCTGAGCAAACCTGCACGCTGTGGCAGAGGCCGACTGTTTTGACGTTCGTATATCTCTGCATATAGCCCGTGAGGATAGACATCGGGTTCGTATAATTCAAGAACCAGGCGTTGGGGCACACCTCTTCCATATCGGCGGCGAAATCCTTGAGTACCGGAATCGTGCGCAGACCGCGCATTATTCCGCCTATGCCGAGCGTATCGGAAATCGTCTGGCG
>DBCZ01000032.1 GCA_002293315.1 Ruminococcaceae bacterium UBA945 | reverse complement strand
CTCGGAATTACGGGTCTTTCTTTCTCGTTGTTTAATTTTCAAGGTCCGAAATAAGTAACGCCCAATCCATAAGGCGCTTGAATATCATAGCAAATAAGAGACGCGATGTCAATAGCAATCTGAGGAAAACTTCAGGGAAATTTTCGGCGGATTGTAAGGCGCCGCCATATATGCTATAATAACCTCACAAAACGCAGTTACTGCTATACTATAATATGATATAGCTTTATATGACTTTTCAATGAGTGAATCAACTATTTATATACAGGGAGGGTTCTTATGCCCATAAGGATTAAGGCGGATTTGCCCGCTGTGGAGGTTCTTGAATCGGAGAACATTTTCGTGATGACGCACGAGCGAGCGAATATTCAGGATATACGCCCGCTGGATATATTGATACTCAACCTTATGCCGACGAAAATCGAGACGGAAACGCAGCTCTTGAGGCTTCTCGGTAACACGCCGCTTCAGGTGAACGTTGAGTTTATCCACCCCGCCACCCACCAGAGCAAGAATACAAGCGCCAGCCATCTCAATGCCTTTTACAAGACGTTTGAGGACATCAGGCACAGGAAATTTGACGGCATGATTGTCACCGGCGCGCCGGTGGAGCTGCTTCCGTTCGAGGAGGTGGATTACTGGCGGGAGATGGTTGAAATCATGGAGTGGAGCAAAACAAACGTCTACTCTGTGCTGTATATTTGCTGGGGTGCGCAGGCAGGGCTTTATTATCACTATGGCATAGATAAGTTTCGGCTGCCGGAAAAGCTCAGCGGCATTTTCAATCACACGGTTCTGAACCCTTATCACCCGCTGATGAGAGGCTTCGACGATAATTACTTCGCGCCGCATTCACGATACACCTATACGCGGCTTGAGGACATCAAAAAGCACTGCGATTTATCCATTCTCGCCGTTTCGGAACTGGCAGGGCTGCACATCGTTGCGCAGAAGGGCGGGCGCGCTTTTTATGTGACGGGGCATGCGGAATATGACCGCGACACTCTCGCGAAGGAATACTTCCGCGACGTGAATAAAGGGCTTGACCCAGTTCTCCCGTACAACTATTTCCCCGACGACGATGATTCAAAAACGCCGCCTTTTACATGGAGAAGCAACGCGCATTTGCTGGTTTCAAACTGGCTCAACTATTTCGTGTATCAGCAAACGCCGTATAATCTGACAGATTTATAAAGGTAAATCATATGGAGCAATTTAATTCTCTGCCCGTTATGAAAAACGGCAAGAGGGCTATGTCAAGTCAGGCTGTTGCATGGGTAATTGCAACGGTATCTGCTTTACTGATAATTATTCCACTCGTCATAATTATCGATTTCCTCAGTATGTTTTTATCTACACGCAGTGTTCCGAATCCTTATTATGATTATGACAACTCATATGAAGGCATGTCATATTCAGTTCCTGAAAGTTGCCAATCTTCTGACTATGGCGACTATATTCATATCAGATTTATGGATGTTGGGGAGTGGTCACATGCATACATGTCAATTTTTTATCATCCAGATGACAAGCAAATTCAATCTGCTGACGACCAACATGCTTTGGCAAAGGAAATGGCAGAGTCATATTCAACGGATTATGTCTCTGACGTTAAACACGAATACTATAACGGTCGTGATACATATAATTTCAGCTTTTCAACGCCTACAGAGTACAGTCTCAACTATACGCATAAATACAGGATGTTCAATTATAAAAATGGAGTAATGTATCTTGAACTTTTTGCTCCTTCCGGAAGTATCAGTTACTATGATAGTATTTACAAGGATTTTGTGGATTCGATTACTTTTGACGAGGAATAAAAACAGAGGAGCAAACATATATGAGCATAATCAAAACTGACGGAGTTATTTTCGACCTCGACGGCACGCTATGGGATTCAACAGATGAAATCTGCCTGACGTGGGGCGAGGTCTTAGAAGCACAAGCAGATATTAAAAAGGCGCCGACTGTTACTGAACTCAAATCGGTGATGGGCATGGCTTCGAAGGAGCTGATGGAAGCCCTTTTCCCGTATATCTCCTATGAGCGCGGGCAGGAGCTCTTCAAGCTATGCTGTGCGCGCGAAGACGAATATCTCTCCAAGCACGGCGCAAAGCTCTACCCGGGGATTACCGATCTTTTGAAGAAGCTGAGCTCAAATCTGCCGCTGTTTATCGTCAGCAATTGCGGCATAGGATATATACCGGCTTTTTTCGCGGGGCACGGCACGGGGCGATTCTTCAAGGATTATGAATGCGTGGGCAGAACGGGCAAGCCGAAAGCGGAGAATATACAGCTGGTGGTCAAGAGAAATTCGCTGAAATTCCCGGTTTATGTTGGCGACACGCGGCTTGATTATGAATCCGCCGCCACCGCTGGAGTGCCGTTCATACTTGCCGCATATGGGTTCGGCGATGTGCCGGACGTGCCGAAAATAGAGAAGCCTTTGGAGTTATTGAATATTATTCGTCAGGTGTAAAATGAAAACAGATTTATTATTTTCAAGCTATCCGTTTATATCAAATGAAAGCGTGACGGTTTCGCAGATTGCGCCGTCTGACGCGGCTGCGCTGTGGGAAATCATGGGTGACGACGAGAATTTCCTGTTCAGCCCGAACGCCGCGCTTCGCTCCGAGCGCGAGATTCCGTCGCGCATGATGAAGTTTGATTCGCTTTTCCGTGAGCGCAAGCTGATTTTCCTCGGGATATATTCCAACGAGCAGCTCAGCACCTTGGTCGGCACACTGGAGATTTCGGACATAAACCTGCAAACAGAGGCCGCCACGCTCACCTTTATGCTCAACAGAAAATATAACGGCAAAGGCTTTGCGACCTCAGCCGTGCAGATTACAGTGAAATATCTTTTTGAGCGGATTCAGATGAACCGCATACAATCCTTCGTTATGCCCAGCAACCTGCCGTGCGAGCGGCTGATGGAGCGCTGCGGGTTCGTGCTTGAGGGGACGATTCGCGAAGGCTTCTACTGGCCCGACAAGGGTATTGTGGATTTGAACCTCTTCTCTATCCTCTCAACCGATTATTTCAGGAAGCAGCAGCTTGACCGCGGCGTGAACCCGAAGAACATTGTGTTTTAGGGTTTGTGTTGTGTGGAGAAGTAATGACTGTATTGTGATTGTGCAAATATAGTAAAACTGTGATTGAGTTGACATAATTTTGTTTGCATATATCATATTTAGTTTCAATAATTAATAGAGTATCCTCGTATATAGTCACATATCTATAGTCTAGATTAACATAATTCAGTTGTCATAAAACATGATTAGTTGCATTTTTGAATCTACCATATAGAAGCTCTCTTATCTCGCTTGCGAGATAGAGTGAGCCGGTAACAATCAGCGCGGAGGTGCCGTCAAACATCGCTTCCGCCTCATTGATTGCCGCTTCGTACGTGGCGGCGCAGCGGACGTCGCCGCAGTATCCGCTTGCGATGCCCGCCAACTCTTTTGCCGGCATCGCTCTCATGTTGGAAACGTCCACGGTTATAATCGTGTTGAAAACGCCGCGGAGGTTCCCGAAATACTCGCGGCTGTCCTTGTCGGCCATCATGCCGATTATCCCGATGAGCTTCTTCCCTGTAAGGAAAGCTTCCGCCGTTTTGCGCAGGGCCTCGGCGGCGCCCGGGTTGTGCCCGCCGTCGAGAATCACGAGCGGGACTTCGGAAATAATCTCCATTCTCGCGGGGATAAAGGCTTTTTTGAAGCCTTTTTTTATTGCGCCTTCGGGTATGTCAAAATGCTTTTTAAGGCATTGCAGTGCCGTGTAAGCCGTTACGGCATTGTAAACCTGATGCTCGCCGAGGAACGAAGTTTTCAGAGTTTCGCCATTATACGTGAACTCTGTTCCCGCGATTGACGAGGATAGAAGCTTAATATTTCCGACGTCGGGGATAATCAATTCGGCGTGCTTTTCGCGGCAGGCTTGCTTTATCACATCAGCTGCGGGGGGGGCTTGAATCGGATAGAGAACGACGTCTCTGCCCTTAATTATGCCGGCTTTTTCAGCGGCGATTTCCTCAAGCGTGCCGCCGAGAATATCTGTGTGGTCAAGCGAGATTGAGGTTATAACCGTGACCTCGGGGGCAGGGATTATATTCGTGGTATCCAGCCGCCCGCCAAGGCCGACCTCCAGCACGACTATATCACAACCCTCGCTCGCGAACCAATGCAAGGCCAGCGCCGTGATAAACTCAAACTCGGTGATTTGCTCATCTTCGGCATTCAGGCTTTCAATTGCGGCGCTCACAGCCTCGATTTCTTCAATGAGCCGCGGCTTTGAAATCATCTCGCCGTTTATCATGAAGCGCTCGCGGAAATCAAGCACAAATGGCGAGGTGTAAAGCCCTGTTTTACAGCTTGCCTCCCGCAGCGCAGAGGCGATAAGCGTAGCCGTTGAGCCCTTGCCGTTTGTGCCGCCGACATGAACGAATTTCAGCTTTTCATGCGGATTGCCTAGCTCGCTCAAGAGACTTCTAATGCGCTCAAAACCCGCCTTCATGCCGAAGCGAAGCCGTGAATTGACTTTCGCCATTGCTTCTTCATATGAAAGATTACTCATATTTCACCTCAAGAAAAGCCGCTGTTTAAGCGGCTTCCTTCTTATTTGTATGCTGCAAGAGATTCGTTTATCAATCTGATTTTTTCCTTGAGCTTCTCGCCGTTCTCACGCACGCCTTCGATAACGTTCTGAGGCGCTTTGGAGACGAAGCTGTCATTTTTAAGCTTGGCCTCAACTGTGTCAAGCTGCTTTTGAGCAGACTCCAGCTCTTTCGTCAGGCGCGCTGTTTCCGCCGCTTTGTCAACTAAATCGTCCATCGGGAGATACGCCTTGCAGGAGTTCGTCACGATGGTCACGGCGCTTTCATCTATGCTGTCAAAGCTTGCGGCGGCCTCCACGTCACTGCAATATGCGAGGCGCATGATGGCCTCCTTAGACGCGGTGAACACCTCCGCATTCGTGGTTTCTATGAAAAGCTTTGCTTTCTTTGACGGCGGAACGTTCATTTCGCTTCTGCGCGTGCGCACTGCGGTGATGAGCTCCATCACTGCGGCGAGCTTTGCTTCGTCTTCGGCGAAGCTGAGGCTATCGGTATATTCCGGCCACTGCGCGATTATCAAGGCCTCGCCTTCATGCGGCAGGCTCTGCCAGATTTCCTCGCTTATGAACGGCATGAACGGGTGGAGCAGCTTCAGCGTATTGCTCATCGTCCAGAGGAGAACCTGCCGCGCCGAGCTTGCCGATTCGGCGTCTTCGGAATTCATTCTGATTTTGGCGAGCTCGATGTACCAATCGCAAAAATCGTCCCAGATGAAGTCATGCAGTTTCTGCACGGCTATGCCCAGCTCGAATTTATCCAGATTTTCCGTTACTTCGCGCGTGATGGAATTGAAGCGCGAGAGTACCCATTTATCCTCAAGGAAAAGCTTTTCAGGCAGCTCACACTTCAAGTCATGGTCGTCGATGTTCATGTGAATGAAGCGGGCGGCGTTCCAGATTTTATTCGCGAAATTGCGGCTGGCCTCTACCCTCTCTTCCCTGTAGCGCATGTCGTTGCCGGGGCTGTTGCCCGTGACAAGCGCGAAACGCAGAGCATCAGCGCCGTATTTATTTATTTCATCGACGGGATCAATGCCGTTGCCGAGGGATTTGCTCATCTTTCTGCCCTCTGCGTCACGGATTAAGCCGTGCAGCATAACGGTATCGAACGGAGCTTTTCCCGTGTGCTCAATGCCCGAAAAAATCATTCTCGCCACCCAGAAGAAAATGATATCATATGCTGTGACGAGTGTGTTCGTCGGGTAGAAATATTTGAAATCCTCCGTCTCCTCCGGCCAGCCAAGAGTTGAGAACGGCCAAAGCGCAGAAGAAAACCATGTGTCAAGCGTGTCTTCGTCTTGATGGAGCTTTTCGCCGCCGCATTTAGGGCAAAGAGCCGGGTCATGCTCCGCTATGATGATTTCGCCGCAGGTTTCGCAGTACCACGCGGGGATTCTGTGCCCCCACCAGAGCTGGCGGGAGATGCACCAATCGCGCACATTATCCATCCACGCGAAATAGAGCTTGTCCATTCTCTCCGGAATGAACTTGACTTCCTTCTCGCGCACGGCCTTATTCGCGGGCTTTGCGAGGTCTTCCATCTTCACGAACCACTGGATTGAGACGCGCGGCTCGATGACAGAATGGCAGCGCGAACATGTGCCGACGTTGTGCTTAATCGGCTCGGTTTTAATAAGATATCCGCCGTCCTCTAAGTCTTTGACTATCTGCTTCCTTGCTTCAAGCGCGGGCATTCCGGCATATTTCCCGCCGTTTTCGTTAACCACGGCTTTTTCATCAAGGATATTTATAACAGGCAAAGCATGGCGCTTGCCGACCTCATAGTCATTCGGGTCATGAGCGGGCGTGATTTTCACAACGCCCGTGCCGAAATCCATCTCGACGTATTCGTCGGCAACAATCGGGATTTCCTTGTTCACAAGCGGCAAAATCACCGTTTTGCCCACTAGGTGCTTATAGCGCTCATCGTCGGGGTGAACCGCCACGGCCGTATCGCCGAGCATCGTCTCCGGGCGTGTGGTGGCCAGCTCGATATAGCCCGAGCCGTCTGTGAGCGGATAGCGGATATGCCAGAACGAATCATCTCTTTCGACGAAATCTACCTCGGCGTCTGAGATTGCCGTGCCGCAGTGCGGGCACCAGTTGACGATTCGCTCGCCGCGATAAATCAAGCCTTTTTCATACAGCTTCACGAACACATGCCGAACCGCCTTGCTGCAGCCCTCATCCATCGTGAAGCGCAGGCGCTGCCAGTCGCAGGAAGAGCCGAGGAGCTTCAATTGCTCGATGATTCTTCCGCCGTATTTGGCATTCCATTCCCACGCGCGCTCAAGGAAGGCCTCGCGGCCTATCATCTCTTTTGTAAGCCCCTCTTCGCTCATGGCCTCGACTATTTTTGCCTCTGTGGCGATAGAAGCATGGTCAGTGCCCGGTACCCAAAGCGCTGAATATCCCTGCATTCTTCTCCAGCGAATCAATGTGTCCTGCACCGTTTCGTCGTAAGCGTGGCCAACGTGCAGCTGAGACGTGATATTTGGCGGGGGAATCACTATCGTATACGGTGTTTTGCTTTCGTCTGCGACCGCGTGAAAATAATTTCCTTTCGTCCAAAAGTCATAGATTCTGCCTTCTACCTCGTTCGGTTCATAAGCCTTTGCAAGCTCCTTTCCCATAGCGTTCCCTCCTTGTAATTTAATATAAGCCCCGAAAGAGGCTTAGGAATGATTATCGCATTTTCAGCGGGGTTTGTCAACAAAGACAATTGATTGTCACGGCGGATATTCCCGCGAATTATCATATCAGTTTTTCTTCAAAGTAGCTGCGGATTCCCTCAGGCCCGCTACAGTTTTTGTTTCAAGGACGCAGCTGCAATTATGCGAACGCGCAAAAGCGAGCTTTCCGGCTATGTCAATTTCGCCCGAGCCGAGGACAAGATGGCTCCTATCCCCCACCGCGTCATGTATATGCATATGGCGCAGCTTACCGGCGCGCTTAGCTATAAAGCGCTCATCGACGTTGCCGGCGCAAAAATCATGACCGATGTCGTATGTGAGGGCGAAGCTTCCGCTCTCAAGCAGGAAATCAATCGCCTTTTCCTGAAATGGCAGGTAGCCATTCGTGTTTTCGATGCATATTTTTACATCTCCACCCACCGGTCCAGCCGCCAGTTTTCCGCAGCGGTCTCTAAATTCTCTCATTGAATTCATGTAGAAATCGTTATACTTTTCAAAGAGATACACCTTTTCTGACGGCAGCTTAAAATGAACGCCCTCTGACATGTGCATATTGATTATCGGGGCTTCAATCTCCTTGGCGATGCGTATCGTGGCCAAGACCGTGTCCATATATGCCGCTGAGACTTTATCGTTGAAATCGGCGATGTTGAGGTTTTCATCCAGATGGAAGGTAAAATAAACTCCCGTTCCTTGCACCTTTTTCAATTCCTTCATGTCCAGCCTGCCGATTTGATACTGCGGCATATTCATGTTAATCTCAATAAATTGCAGCCCCAGCTCAACGCACAGAGCCGCGCTCTCTTCAATACTTTGCAGCTCGATTAAGGTCGGCATACCTAAGCTCATGATTGTTTCTCCTCTAAATATAAAACACCCGGCATTCGTTTCACTCATGCCCCCCGCTGGGCAACGCCTCTTTACAAAAGTGGGTAAGGGCATATACTCCCTTGATTATCAATTGTCAATTATCAATTGCACTTAAAAGGCCGCCTTTTGCGATAATGCTCTTGATGAAGTCCGGAAAAGCCTGCGCCTGATAGCTCTTGCCTGTTGTGACGTTGGTTATAACGCCTGTGTCGAAATCCACACGGACCTCATCACCGTCGCTTATTCCCTCCGCCGCTTCGGGGCATTCGAGAATCGGGAAGCCGATGTTAATGGCGTTGCGGTAGAAAATCCTCGCGAAGGATGAGGCAATGACGCATGACACGCCCGCCGCTTTGAGGGCAATCGGCGCATGTTCTCTGGAAGAGCCGCAGCCGAAATTGCGCTCCCCAACAACGATATCGCCTGTTTTCATCTTATTTATGAAATCCGCGTCGATATCCTCCATGCAATGAAGCGCAAGCTCAGCGTGCGAGGCCGTGTTGAGATAGCGCGCGGGGATTATGACGTCTGTGTTGATGTTGTCTCCGTATTTATGTGCTTTGCCTTGTGCAAACATAGCTTTCTCCTTATCAGTTATTCACAATTGCCCTGTTCAGACTTCATCGCCTGACTGCAAGGTTTGCATGAGGGCGAAAAAGTGCTCTGGCTTGCCTGTGTTAAAATACTCATACCATGCCTCAAGCGTATTCGCCTCGAAAACGCCCAGACGCTCAATAATCTGCTTCGCCCACAATAGGCCTCCTGTGGAGCTTGCTGTAATGAGGTTATTGTCTGCCACGGACGGCTCATCCACATAAAAGCTTTGCCCTTTATAATCGGGTGAAACCATGTCAAGGAAGCCTTGCCCGTTGCTGGTGTGCGGGCGGTCATTGAGAAGCCCGAAGTCCGCAAGTGCGGCGGTAGCCCCGCAGATTGCTCCCACAGTGCCGCCCGATGAAAGAAGCTCGCCCGCTTTTTCAATGACAGCATGATGCCTCGGGTCATTCCACGTATTTGCGCCTGGCAGCAGCAGAACGCTTTGCTCGCCGAGCGTTATATCCTCCACCAGGCAATCGGGCGCAACAGTCATGCCCCCCATCGTATGGATTGTCTCTTGAGTGCAGCCGACCGTCTTGAGCGATACTAACGGCGCGTCCTTTTTGAAAAAGCGGCCCGAATTCAGTTCTGCCGTGGCGTATCCTAATTCCCAGTCTGCCAGAGTGTCAATAATATATACGTAAACTGTGTACATGATTTCTCCTTGTACGTTGATTTTTTATTTCATATTGTCAATTGCACTTATTGTGCGGGCGGGCATGGAAAGCGCCCCTACGAATTGTCAATTGCACTTAAACAACCGTTGATTGCGCTGGCGGCGGCCACGGCGGGCGAGGCAAGAATCACCTCGGAATCGGTGTGGCCCATTCGGCCGACGAAGTTTCTGTTCGTTGTGGAAACCGCCCTCTCGCCTGCCGCGAGGATACCCATATAGCCGCCGAGGCACGGGCCGCAGGTGGGCGTGCTGAGAGCGCAGCCGGCGGTGATGAAAATCTCGGCAAGCCCCTCTTTTATGCATTGGAGATAGACTTCCTGTGTTGCGGGAATGATGATGCACCGCACGCCGCGAGCCACCTTTTTGCCCTTGAGGATTTCCGCCGCGATGCGCATATCGGAGATTCGCCCGTTAGTGCATGAGCCGATAACAACCTGGTCGATTTCAATCCCGGCCGCTTCCTCGACGGGCTTCGCGTTCTCCGGCAGATGCGGGAGTGCAACGGTCGGGCGCAGCGCGGAGAGGTCAATTGTGATTGTGCGCTCATATTCGGCGTCGGCATCCGGCTCATATATGCTGATTTCACCGCTGTATCTGCCTTTGCAGTAGGTAAGCGTTTGCTCGTCAACGGGGAAAATCCCGTTCTTCGCGCCGGCCTCAATCGCCAT
>DBCZ01000038.1:7945-16421 GCA_002293315.1 Ruminococcaceae bacterium UBA945 | reverse complement strand
GCGACGGTGACGGCGATTCCGATGGAGTCACTGAGGGCGACGGTGACGGGCTCGGCGACGGGCTTGCCGATGGCGAGGTTGACGGGCTCGGCGAAGGCGAGGTGCTTGAACCCTTCGCAATGTGGTCAGAGCCACCGTTGCAGGTGCGCGGGATGTTGTTCGGGTTATACCAGCCGCTCTCGATATGCACGCATTTCTCTCCCGGCATCAGCCCGCTGTCTGAGCAATAGCTGCGCTGAACTATATTCTCACTCACGTAGTAGCCGCTGTTGGCAGAAAGACCGAAGCGCTCGGAGTTTTCCGTCAGATAGACCATCAGAGCGCGCCACATGACCTTGGCTGTGTCTGTATCTTCAAGCGTGACCAAGCCCTCGGTATAGCCGTTCCATATGGATGCAACGCAGTCATGCGTGCCGCCGATAAACCAAATATCGGCCATTTCGTCTGTGGTACCTGTTTTTCCGAATATATCAACGCCGTCAATCTGCACCATTCTTCCGGTGCCGACATTCGGGTCATAGATTACGCCGTGGAGAAGCTTGTTCATGACAGCGGCATTATCGGCGTTCATTGCCTGCTCGCCGGCCTTATCCCTGTTATCAACAATCGTGCTTCCGTCATGATTCTTTACGTATAAATAAGTGTACGGTTTATTATAGACGCCGCCGTTTCCGAATATCTGAAATGCCGCCGCCATCTCACGCATGGTTGCGCCGTTTGTGAGACCGCCGAGTGCCATCGGTGAAAGCCCCATATCGCGTGAGGGGTCAAGGTTTTCAAAGTGCAGGTTCTGCGCGAGGAAATTGTATGAAACCTCCGGCCCCATGTCATTTACAATATGTGCCGCGGGCGCGTTTTGCGACATCGCAATAGCCTTCGGGACATTCATCGTGCCCTCATATGTCCTTGAGAAATTATACGGACCCGGCTTGCCTGTGTCTCTGAAGAAGTTCTGAATCGGCTCGTCTTCAAGCACTGTTCCATAGGTAATGAAGTCCTCTTCAAATGCCGGGGCATATATGCTTATGGGCTTGATTGAAGAGCCCGTTTGTCTTGTAGTGTCAACGGCATTGTTCCATACACGGTTGCCTGTTTTCGCGTACCTGTTTCCCACCACCGCAAGCGTTTTGCCGGTATAGTCGATTATATATGTGCCGAAGTTGACATTTGGGTCGGCAGGCAGAATTTCCTCATTTTTGAAAAGCTGCTCAACCTCCTCCTGAAGCGTGGGATTCATCGCTGAATATATCTCATAGCCGCCGCGGTAAATCTGCAAAATCGCAAGGTCGCGGGAGAGATTTTCAACCGCCATTATGTCGTCAATTAAATCTTCAAAAAGAGTTTCGATGTACCAGTTCCATATATCGGTATCTTCATCATTTTCGGGATTTGCATCCTCAAGGGCGGCATTGTTCTCATACCCGACGAACTGCATGTTATCCGCCTCGGCCATTGCATCATTGTATTCCTGCTGAGTTATCTTCTCCTGCGCCAGCATCTCCTCGATGACCATCTTCTGCTTGCGCTGATTATTCTCCGGATAGATGAGCGGGTCAAATTGATAAGGGTTCTGCGTGATTCCGGCAATTGCGGCACATTGCGCGATATTACAATCCATGATGTCTTTGCCGAAATAGAGATTGGCTGCCGCCTGAACACCTCTTGTGCCGCTGCCGAAGTTGACGACGTTCAGGTATGCCGTGAGAATCTCCTCTTTTGAGTATGCCTTCTCCAAGTTAAGTGCCATGAAAATTTCTTCAATCTTCCTTGTGAAGCTGACCTCATTCCTGCCTGTCAGGTTCTTAATCAGCTGCTGCGTCAGCGTCGAGCCGCCGCCGTCTGAGCCGAGATTCACCACCGCGCCGGCGGTTCTGATCCAGTCAACGCCGTCATGCTCAAAGAAGCGCTTGTCCTCAATGGCGACCATCGCGTCAATCATGGTTTGCGGAATATCTACGTATTCAACCCACACTCTGTTCTCAACGCCCTTGAGCGGCATATATTCAACCCAGTTGCCGCTTGCGTCTTGAACGTAAACAAAGCTGGTGTAGTCAAGATTCATGCTCCCTATATTGGGCGGCTCCACGTCTCTGAAGCTCAGAACATAAATTGCCATGGAAATCCCCACGGCAATCGCCGAAAAAAGCGCGACAAACAGCACGGTTTTAACCGCTTTCCACGTCATTCCGAAAAGTGTTTTAGCTGTGGCACCCGCTGCCCTTGAGGTTTCGCCATCAGTTCTTTCAGTTGGTATCCTTATATTATTCGTATTGTATTTATTCAAATCTTCTCTTTTCATGCTTACCTCCGCAATTAGAGATTTTCATTCAAAACCGATTGAAAACAACAACATATAGTATACCTCGAAAGTTATGTCAAGTCAAGTTCAGCGACGCTCTCATAATGAAGTCGTCCATGAAATAGCCGCCGCCTATATCTGTTTTCTCCTCGCGTTCAACAGTGAAGCCAAGATGCCTGTATACCTCCACGGCATGGGAATTCCCCTTATTAACCGTGAGCCAGACAGAGCCGCAGTTAAAATTCTTAGCCTGTTGCACAACAAAATCGAAGCCCTGCCGCGCAAAGCCTCTGCCCTCAAATTCGGAAAGCACATACAGCTTACTGAGGAAAAGTTCATTTGCCTGCTTATAGCCCGGCACTATCCCCGTAAAGCCGCAAGGGGTGTCATCGGCAAAAAACATATAATAGCGATAGCCTTCACTCACTATCTGCCTTTTCACGGCTTTTGGCGATTGATATTTCGCCAGCATATATTCTACCTGCCCCGGCGGCAAAAGCGCGTCATACGCGCTGTGCCAGACAGTCTCCGCCATATTGCAAAGTTCCTTTATTTCTGCTTCCGAAGTAATTTCATTAATTTTCATCATTCTTTTCGCCCCATGACTTCCTCTTGTCTCTCCTTGCTCACTTTCAAAATGCTCTCATATATTTTCGCTATGTATTTTCCGAATGCGGCGTCTTTCTCGCTTATATTTTTCAAAATCAGCCTTTCACGCTCCGCATCATAAATCGGCATATCATGTGCTTTCTTGGTTTTCGCCACCTCTTCGCTGCACTTCATGCGCCTAACAAGAAGCCCGAAAAGCTCTGCGTCTATTCCATCAATCTCCGCTCTGATTTCGCCCATCTTTGCTTCAAATTCTGTTTTCATTGCTTCACCAGCTTTCCCTCAATTGCGAGCATATCCGCTATAGCAATAGCTGCTGCCGCCTCGACGACAGGCGCCGCGCGAGGAACTATGCAGGGGTCATGCCTGCCCTTGATTTCAATTTCTGTGTTCTCTCCTGCTTGCAGGTTGACCGTTTTCTGCGGCAGAGATATAGACGGAGTGGGCTTGAACGCCGTGCGGAGGATAATTGGCATCCCTGTCGTGATGCCTCCGAGAATCCCGCCCATGTTGTTTGTTGCGGTTCTAACCGTGCCCTCCGAAAAATAGAATGCGTCATTGCTTTCGCTGCCGTGCATTTCCGAAAGAGCAAAGCCTGCGCCGAATTCAATCCCCTTGACTGCCGGAATTCCATAAATAATTGACGTAAGCTTATTCTCAACACCGCCGAACATCGGCTCACCAATGCCGGCTTCCATACCTACGACAGCGCATTCCACCGTGCCGCCTATGCTGTCGCCGGCTTCCCTGGCAGCTTTTATTTCAGCATACATCTTATCCTTTGCCGCCGGATTTATCACAGGAAAGTATTCTGTGCTCAGCTTATGAAGTTCATCCGCGCAGACATTCACTGCATCAAAGCAATCGTCATGCACTTGCCCAACGGAGCTGACATGCGCGCCTATCGCTATGCCTTTTGCTTCCAGAAGCTGCCTGCACAGCGCGCCCGCAAAGACTATCGGCGCGGTGAGTCTGCCTGAAAAATGCCCGCCGCCGCGAATATCATTCTTGCCGCCGTATTTCACAAAGGCAGTGTAATCGGCATGCCCCGGGCGCGGCGTAAAGCGCAGGCTTTCATAATCCCGTGAGCGCTTATTTGTGTTCCAGATTATCGCGGTAATCGGCTCGCCGGTGGTTATGCCGTCAAGAATGCCGCAGAGAAGCTCAGGCGCGTCGCTTTCCTTTCTGGGCGTGGCGGCCTCATCTCTCCCGGGGGCGCGGCGGCTCATTTGAAGCAGGATTTTATCTAAATCAACGGCAAAGCCTGCCGGTATCCCGTCTATTGTTATGCCTATCGCCTCCGTGTGGCTGCCGCCGAACACCGATATTTTTACTCGTTCACCCCATGTTGATGACATATTCACCGCCTGCTTTCTCATAGTCTTTATAAAAATCAGGATACGATTTGTTTACGCTCTCGGCGTCTGATACCGCTATCTCGCCCTTGGCCCTGAACGCCGCCGATGCAACCGCCATCAGGATTCGATGGTCATTCTCCCCGTTTACCGTGCCGCCGTGGAGATAATCCTTGCCTTTTATGATTATTTCATCGCCGCTAATTCTCACTTCGCCGCTCAGCGCACAAATTGCGTTTTTCATCGCGAGCAGCCTGTCGCTTTCCTTGATACGCAGCCGCCCGGCGTTATATATGCGCGTCTCTCCCTCGGCTATCGCCGCACATATTGCAAGAGCCGGCACGAGGTCGGGAATCTGCGATGCATCAACACTTGTCGCCTTAAGCCCGGCATGGGGCTTCAAAACGTTACTATTCTGCGCGATGAGCGCACCGTCAATCCAGTGAATATCCACGCCGAAGGCACGATATAAGTCCACGCAGGCTCTGTCGCCCTGAAGCGATGCCTCGCGCAAGCCGGTTATCCTGATTTCTTCGCCGGAAAGCGCCGCTATATTCAAAAAGAACGCCGCCTGAGACCAATCGCCCTCAACTGTATAGTCTGCGCCGATATATTTCTGTTTGCTTTTAATTGCATAGCCATTTTCGATGCTTTCTATTTCGATGCCGAAAGCCGCCAAAGTATCAATCGTAAGCCTTACATAGCTTTCTGATTCAAGCGGCGTGGTGAGAATAATTCTGCTGTCGCCCTCACAAAGCGGAAGCGCAAAAAGAAGCCCTGAAATAAACTGCGAGCTTATGTCTCCGCGCAGGCCGAAGTCTCCTGCCAGCAGTTTGCCGGAAATCTCAAGCGGCAGGCCGCCTGACGTAGAGAAACTCACGCCGTGATTTGGGAGCAGCTCTTCATATGTGCCTATGGGGCGTTCGGGCAACCGCCCGTGACCGATGAATTCGGCGTTCACACCCAAGGCCGCCGCGATTGGGATTAAGAACCGCAGCGTTGAGCCGGACTCACAGCAATCCACTACAATTTGTTCGTTTTCCTTCGCCGAAAGCAAGGCGCACATCGCCTCTCTTGTCGCTGAAATATCGTTATTCTCGCCAATATTGTGAAGCTCTGCACCGCCCGCAAGAGCGGCAGCTATAACCGCCCTGTGCGAAATGCTCTTGCTGGCCGGAATTTTTATATCCGCCGCACGTCTTTGTGGCTTTTTGAAAATCACCTCTGCCATCTCCACCTCAATGCGGCATTGCGCCGAGAGCTTCCTCGCGCGTGGTGTTCAGAATCACGGCTTCACCTATGTCTTTGAGAAGAATGAGGTTCAGCTTTTCGCCATCACTCTTCTTGTCGAGCTTTGTGGCCGCGATTATCTCCTCGGCTGTGAAATCATCGGATACAGGCAGACCGTATTGTTCTAAAACATCAATAATCCTACCTGCCGTTCCCGCCTTAGAGATACCTATATTCTCGCCCAGCTTCGCGGCGATGACCATGCCTATTCCCACGGCCATGCCGTGCGGCAAATCTTTGAAATCGTGCAGTTTTTCAAGAGCATGACCGAATGTGTGGCCGAAATTGAGAATCATTCGCCTGCCCTTATCGGAGCTATCTATCTCAACAAGCTCTTTTTTTGACGAAACACAGCGTGTGATGACATCTGAAAGATTTTCCATGGCCGTGCCTGCTTCAAGCCGTGCGAACAAATCAGCATCGGATATGCAGCCATATTTAATCACCTCTCCAGTGCCGTCTTTGATATACTTTTTCGGCAGAGTTTTAAGCGTAAGAGGATCTGTTATAACCGCCAGGGGCTGATGAAACGCACCAACAAGGTTCTTGCCGAAGGCCGTGTCCACGCCGGTTTTGCCACCTACGCTGGCGTCCACCTGCGCCAAAAGCGTCGTCGGGATTTGAATATAATCTATGCCGCGGAGATACGTCGCGGCGGCATAACCGCCCATATCCCCCGCCACGCCGCCGCCCAGAGTAACGATTATATCACTGCGCGTCATATTGTTTTCGGCCAGTGCCTCGTACATTTCGTTTACCGTGTCGAGCCTTTTGCTCTCCTCGCCCGCCTCAAAAATAAAGCGCGCGGTGCTGATGCCCTCGGCATGCAGAGAAGCTTCAAGCATTTTCCCGTACAGCGGAAAAACATTGGTTTCGCTGATTATCATCACNNTCACCTTTGCGCCGTTTTTTATCAGCGGCCTGATGATTTCCCCCGCCCTCGAAAGTGCGGAATTCTCAATTGTTACACAATAATTTCTTCCGCTTGGCTGTGTTTTGACTTCAATTTTCATTCTTATCTCCTTATTTTCTAACCGTCAATTATCAATTGCCCTCTTTATTTCAGCCGCCTTTGAGAGAAAGCCAAACACCTTCTCGCGGTCAGGCTCGGCTATATCTTTTCTAATTTTGCTCAAATTCTCTATAAGCGTGTCGATTTCAGCGAGCAAATCGTCGGCGTTATCGAGGAAAAGGTCTGTCCACAGCTCGGCGTTTATATCCGCGACGCGTGAGACATCGCGGTAGCTCCCAGCTGAGAAGCCGCTGTGCAGGCGGCTCTGCGGAGAAAGCACATACGCACAAGCCAGCACATGCGGCAGCTGTGACGTGAATGCGATGATTCTGTCATGCTTTTCGGGCGTTGTGCGAACAATTCTGCCGAAGCCCATTTTTTTTGCGAGTTCGCTTAAGGTTTCCGCCGCCGCGCTTTCTTCCTCAGTGGCGATGATATACGAAGCGCCCTGAAAGATGGCGGGGTCACTCTCTGCAAAGCCGTTCTTCTCCTTGCCCGCCATCGGGTGAGCCGGAATAAAAACAAAGCTTCTCTCTTTTTGCAAATCCTTTATACCGGAGACAATCTCCCGCTTTATTCCGCAGCAATCAGTGATTATGCAGCTTTGCTTTATGCTGTACAGATTTTCCTTCATAAAGGAGAGGCACGCCTGCGGGTAGACGCAGAGATAGATTAAATCCGCCTCCGCTATATCCTCCGCCGAAGCTATGCCGTCGATTGCACCTGTATCAGCCGCCATTTCGAGCGTGCTTTCGTCCGTGTCAATGCCCATGATTTCATGTGCCGTACTCTTTTTCAGAGCCTTCGCTATGCCGCCGCCGATAAGCCCCAGCCCCACGATAATTATTTTCATGCTTCCCCCAATCATAAGCCAAGCTCATCAATTTTTCTTGCTGCCTCTTCAACACTCACCCGCGGCTCCAGAGTGAATTCAGCCGCCTCTATGTATAATGGCTTCCTCTCGGCGTAAAGCTTTGAGATGAAAGCCTGCCTGTCTGGGCGCCGGAGCAGNNGGCGCCGTCTGTCATTTTTCAGCCTTTCCTGAATAATCTCAAGCGGGGTGTCAAGAAAAATGACGCGCCCTGCCTTGCGGAAGATCTCAGCGTTTTCCGCGCGCAAAACCGCCCCGCCGCCGACCGCTATCACCGTATTGCTGCGATTCGAAATTTCCCTTGCCGCCTGCATTTCCATTTTGCGGAACTCCTCCTCGCCAAGCATGCTGAAGATTTCATTTATCTCCATGCCGGCTCTTTGCTCAATATATTCGTCTAAATCAAGGAAATCCATGTCTGCTTTTCCGGCATATGCCCTGCCCACGGCCGTCTTCCCGCTTCCCATGAAGCCGCACAGAATGATGTTTTTCCGCGGGAAAGCTTTTTTGAGCTCGGCTTTTGCGTCTTGAATCAGCTTATCAACATCAGCCTGCGAGAATTCAGTTCCAAACCAGATTTTATGCGCCTCAACGGCCTGATATACGAGCATCTCCATGCCGCCGATAAGCTTTTTCTCCGCCGCCATGCCCATGCCAAGAAAGCGCGTCAGACCCGGGTTATACACGGCGTCAAACAGGACTTCCCCCTTGTTGACGAGGTTTTCCGATACGGGCGAAACTCCCGAATTGGGGTACATTCCCACACTTGTGGCATTGATGATGATTGAGTATTTATCATTGCTCTTTTCAAGCTCATCATAAGTTATGGCGATAATCTGTATATGTTTACCTGCCGCTTCGGTAAGCTCTTCTGAAAGCCGCGCCGCCTTTGATACTGAAGCTGCGCGATATGCAATGGTTATGCTCTCCGCGCTTGAATCCAGCAGCTCAAAGGCGATTGCCCGCGCCGTGCCGCCGTTGCCGAGGATTAGTATCTTTCCGCAAGGACTTACGCCCGCCGCCTCAATTGCCCTTACGCA
>DBCZ01000038.1:0-7932 GCA_002293315.1 Ruminococcaceae bacterium UBA945 | reverse complement strand
AATCGAGCCACGAACCTGACTGTCAACCTCGTCGAGAAAGCTTATTATCTCCTGTTTATATGGAATAGTCACGTTGAAGACATCAAGGCGGCGAAGCTCGTCTATGCCTGATTTCAAAGCCGCGGTGTCAATCATATGATATTCCAGCCCCATGCACGAAAGCGCAAAAATCCTTTTATGAATATACGGCGACAGGCTGTGTCCTATAGGGTAACCCACAAGCCCGGCCTTGATAATATAATTGCTCATTTTTTCTCCAAAAGAAAAATAAAATTAGTGTTGACAAACATATATGATGTCCTTACAATATGTTTGAGGTTCGGGAAAGCCTCTGCAAGAATTTTATCACAGCAGCGGCGGCTTGTCTATCCCAACTGCATATTGGACCACACTTATAATTTAATAAAGCAAAAGGAGGAAGAAAAAATGGTATTTGAGAAAATCAAGGGTATTCTGTGCGCTCAGTTCGATGTTGAGGAAGACGCGGTAACCCCTGACACGAATCTCTCCGATGACCTAGGTGCGGATTCACTTGACGTCGTGGACCTGCTTATGTCCATTGAGGATGAATTCGAAGTTGAGATTCCTGACGAAGAAGTTGAGAATCTTAAGACGGTGAATCAGCTTGTCAAGTATATCGAAACACATGTGAGCGAGTAAAGTTAAGAATAAAGTGCGGGTAAGCGTAGTGCTTCCCCGCTTTTTTTATGCTACAATTAGTTTGTAATGTAAATATGAAAAGCATATGTAACCTTTCGGCTTGCAAACTCGTCTAATTTGTATAGGCGCCATTTAAGCCACAGGAGGTGAGGGATATCAAAGAGCTGGTGAAAAGAGCGAAATGCGGTGACAAGAACGCTTTCGTCGAGCTTATCGACGCGCACAAAAGCACGCTTTATAATATCGCCGTCAGGATTGTCAAGAATGAGACTGATGCGCTTGACGCCGTAAGCGAAGCCGTGCTCTCGTGCTGGGAAAATGTGCCGAAGCTGCGCGACGAGGCATATTTCAAAACATGGCTGACTCGGATTCTCATGAACAAATGCTATAACGTCATGCGTGACAGAAGCTACTACTGCTTTGATGAGGCCGAAGTTTTTGCCAATGACAAAGCCGCGGCGCATGACTACGACGCAAGGCTTGAGGTAGAGGCATATTTCCGCAAGCTGAACCAAAATGAAAAGCTCATTCTTTCGATGTTTTATTTCGACGATTACAGCATAAAGCAGATTTCCGATTTGCTCGGTATTTCAAAATCTGCCGTCAAGACGAGGCTTACGCGAAGCAGGCAGCATTTCAAGGAGATTTATCTTATTGAGAACGGGGAGGTTACATTATGAATGATGAAAAATTCGAAAACGAGTATATGAGATATTTACAGAAAACCATCGACCACCACAGCCTCAGTGCTAATGCCGTGGAGAGGTTTGAGGATATATACAAACAGCTGGGCGAGCAAAACCCCGGCGGTAAGCGGGCAAAATCGAAGCAGCTCTCCCCTGATGAGCCGCAGGCCTTCAAACGCAATACAGCAAGATTCACACGCCCTGTGCTCGGCGGGCTGGTGGCGGTGCTGATATGCGCGTTGCTGCTTATCACAATCAATACTGTGAACCCCGCTTTTACGGAAAGCATACCAGTTCTCGGAAAATCTTTTCAGAGCCTTAACGGCACTTACAAGCAGGTGAACACGAATACGAAATCACCGATGGGAACGAACCTTGATACATATGAGTTATCCCGTGTAAACGTGCAGATGACGCCGCAGGCTGAAACTGATTACAATATTGAGATTAGCGACATCTATTCCGACGGCGAATATGTCCATGCGTCTATGATAATGCACATGCCTGCCGGTACAGGTGAAGAATATGCCAACTTCTCTGTCGAAGGCGCTGCCTTTG
The DNA here is from genome assembly GCA_002293315.1 of Ruminococcaceae bacterium UBA945. GTDB lineage: Bacteria > Bacillota > Clostridia > Oscillospirales > Acutalibacteraceae > Scatolibacter. The sequence goes on along the minus strand of DBCZ01000038.1, from coordinate 6,028 downwards.
CAGATGGCGTCGAGTGTGAGAGCGGGTTGTTCAAGGGGGGCGGAATATCACGCTTTGAGCCCGGGGAAGTCGCCGACACATTTATAGCGACAATCGCCTCAAAGCTACCCAGAGCTTATGAGGATTCGGCAGAAATTGATTTCGACATTGCCCTCAATAATTTCTATGGCATTCATTTAGATGACAGTATTGACACCGAGCTTAGGCGTGCCGCCGCCGAAGAGCTGGGGCTCTCAATTGAAAACGGAGAGGCCGCCGACCTTCCCTTCCTTGGCTTAGATGCTGATATTCCGGCCTTCACAGTAGAAGTCAATGTACCGATAGACACCTCAAAGAATATAGATTTCGATGTGAGCGCCGAAGGTGAAAACGGCTGCAAAATCTATCACGTGAGGGCTACACCGACATACACTGTCGTCAAAATTGATTCCTTAGGCTTCTTTGACGGAAACCCCTTGGACCTCAGGCTATTTACACAGGACGGCACTGAAATCATGAGAAACATGAATCTTCTTGGTGATGCCGCCTTTGACGCCATACTTGAGAAGAATGCACATATTGCGCATGAGTACGGCTTTGACGGCATGCCAAACGGCACAACAAGCCTCACCTTCAGATGGGCCGATTATTATCAGAAAGTATATGCCGAGTTCACTGTTGACCTCGAAAACAAGACAGCTGAGGCGACAGAATTCTACAAAGACGAAAGCAGCCCGCTTTATCCTTTTAATCCTGCTAAATTCTCGCATGGAACTTGGAGTTTGATGGATGAGTTTGTCGAACTCAAGCGTCCTCCCGTCGGGTCTTCCGGTTTAGATGAAAACGGCAATCCTACTCCTGTTCCTGAAAAGGATGAGAATGAAAAAAGGTCTGAGCTTCAGGACGAGTATGACGCTTTGGTCGCAAAGTATGGTTCGGCTCATAACCCTGAAAGCAGCCGTGCCTTCCAGAAATTCAGTGATAAAGAAAACGAATTCCGTCAGAATTTCCCAAATAGACCCGAGCATTGGCAGAACGGCTTTAATCTTTATGACATCAATATAAAGAATAATGACGGGTCTGGTTATGTTGATTTCAGGCTTGGCAAACAAGATGGATACCGTGCAGTTAATATCCAAATCCTCTCGGGAGACAAGCTTATCGTATCGGGAGATTCCTTTGACGGCGTGAAGACTACTGAGTATTACGTTGAGACGGGCTTCTTCGATGAGAGAGAAGAGGGCTTCGACAGCGATAGCACGCATTATAGCTTGAGGCTTCATTATCAGGCCGGCGCAATGACTTCAAATGATAAAAATATCACATTGAAGGTGTTTGACAAAGAAACCGAAGAGCTGCTGTATGAGAAAACTGTTGAATTGACCTTCCAATGGATTCCTTATTCGTAGAATAAGGAATCCAAAATACTCCCGCAAATGCGGGAGTATTGCTTTTTACTTGGCCATAAGATATAATAGCCACACGAATTATGAAAGGATTTATTTTTATGGCAGAGCAGAAAAAAATGGTCAACGACATAACTTCAATGGACGTTGACTTCTCCCAGTGGTATACAGATGTGGTGCGCAAGGCGGAGCTTATGGATTATTCCTCTGTGCGCGGCATGATGGAAATTGAGCCTTACGGCTATGCTATCTGGGAAAACATGCAGAAGGACATGGACTCTCGCTTCAAGGAGATAGGCATAGAGAACGTTTATATGCCCCTGCTTATCCCCGAAAGCCTCTTGCAGAAGGAAAAAGACCATGTTGAGGGCTTTGCGCCTGAGGTCGCCTGGGTGACGTACGGCGGGCATGAAGAGCTCACTGAAAGGCTCTGCATTCGGCCCACAAGCGAAGTACTTTTCTGTGAATATTACAGCAAGAAAATCCGCTCATACAGGGATTTACCGAAGCTTTTGAATCAATGGTGCTCTGTTGTAAGATGGGAAAAAACGACGCGGCCGTTCCTGCGCTCGTCAGAATTTCTCTGGCAGGAGGGTCATACCGTCCACGAGACTGCCGAGGAGGCTGAAGCCTTCACGCTGAAGGTACTCGAAATATATCGCGATTTTTATACCGAAACCCTTGCTATTCCGTCTGTGACGGGCAGAAAAACCGAAAAAGAAAAATTTGCCGGAGCGGTGGCGACGTATGCAATCGAGCCGCTGATGCACAACGGAGTGGCGCTTCAGGGCGGCACTACTCATTACTTCGGCGACGGCTTCGCGAAGAGCTTTGATATAACTTTTACAGGCAGAGATAATAAGGTCACGTACCCGCACCAGACCTCATGGGGCGTCACGACGAGAATGATTGGCGCTGTCATCATGGTTCACGGCGACGATAACGGACTGGTGCTTCCGCCCAAAATTGCGCCGGTTCAGGTGGCGATTATACCCGTCGCACAGCACAAGGAGGGCGTGCTTGAAAAGGCCGCCGAGCTGAAGAGCCGCCTTTCTAAGGAATTCCGCGTTAAGCTTGACGACAGCGACAATTCCCCCGGCTGGAAGTATGCGCAGTATGAGATGCAGGGCGTGCCCTTGAGGATTGAAATCGGGCCGAAGGATATTGAGAACAGCCAGTGCGTCATCGTCAGGCGTGATAACAGGGAGAAGATTTTTGCCTCTCTTGATAATCTTGAGGAAATTATTGCAAAGACGCTGGAGGATTTCCAGGCCGCCATATATAATAAGGCGTTGGAGAATTTGCATTCCAAAACGTTTGCCGCGACGAGTTATGACGAATTTCTCCACACAGCCGAGAATAAGCCCGGGTTCATCAAGGCGATGTGGTGCGGCAGCGATGAATGCGAGGAGAAAATCAAGAACGACACAGGCGGCGTGAAATCAAGATGTATCCCGTTTGAGGAGGAACATATTGCGGATACCTGCGTTTGCTGCGGAAAGCCCGCAAAGCACATGCTCTACTGGGGCAAGCAATATTAAAAATAAGCTCCGTCACATTCAAACGATGTGATGGAGCTTCAATTATTCAGCTGACAAGAGGGCTTTTACTTTTTCAAAATGCCAGGGATGAAAAAGCGGAAAAGAGAGTTCATCCTGATTTGGAATTTCTTCAAAGAAATCTATTCTTTCAATTTCAGACTCGGGTAAAGACCCCAGTTCTTTTATTTTCGCGAAGCAAAGCAAGCCAAAGTTAGTTATTCTGTAAGCGCAGACAGGTTCAATTTCAAACTCCAGCGCACCCGTTTCTTCAAAAAGCTCGCGTCTTGCTGTGTCGATTATTGCCTCTCCCTCTTCCCTGTGTCCGCCCGGCAGCTCCCATTTACGGTTTCTATTCTTACAAAAAATCCATTTATCCTTATATCTTGAAACTATCACCGCATACTTAAAGGCTGAATCAGGAACCTCAGCAATTTCAAAAAATTCCACACTCATGAATAACTCCTTCAAATTTCGATTTATTCAGTAATAATACAGCAAAATATGCTTTATAGCAACAAATTTTACAAAAAAAAGAATATTGCCTCTTTACTTTTACAGCTTATTGTACTAGAATGTATTTGTAAAAATTTGGGCGTTTATGTCCATAATAATAGGAGGAGACCCATGGCAAAATTAAGAATCGGTTTCATTGGTTGCGGCGGTATCGCCAACCAAAAGCACTTTCCCGGCATGGCACAACAGAGCGAATTCGTAGATATGGTGGCATTCTGCGACCTTATCATCGAGAGAGCTGAAGAAGCAAAGGCAAAGTATGGTACACCCGACGCAAAGACATACACGGATTACCATGACCTGCTTGCCGACCCGACAATCGACGCGGTTCACGTTCTCACACCGAACGTAGCTCACTGCGAGATTTCCGTCGCCGCTCTTGAGGCGGGCAAGAATGTTCTCTGTGAAAAGCCGATGGCGGCCACAGAGGCTGACGCCAAGAAAATGCTTGAAGCCAGAGACAGGACAGGCAAGCTGCTCACAATCGGCTATCAGTATCGCCACTTCCCCGTAAACAGGGTTGCAAAGAGCGTTGTTGATTCCGGCATGCTCGGTGATATTTACTATGCAGAGGCTGCTTATCTGCGTTATCGCGGCGTTCCGACATGGGGTGTGTTCACAGATAAATCCAAGCAGGGCGGCGGTCCGCTCATTGACATCGGTACACACGCACTTGACCTCACACTCTTCCTCATGCAGAATTATGACGTCGAGTATGTTGTCGGCACAAGCTTTGAAAAGCTCGGCACACTTCTCAACCCCAATGAGCAGGGCCAGACACATCCGTTCACCGGCGAGCCGATGGGCTGGGATAACAAGACATTCGAGGTTGAGGATTCAGCCTTTGGTCACATCAAAATGAAGAACGGCGCTGTTATCAACCTCAAGGCTTCATGGGCTATCAATATGACACCCGAGGCGGGCGGAAACAATGAGGCAACAGCTGTTCTCGTCGGCACAAAGGGTGGGCTTGATACGCTTTCGCAGCAGGTGAGAGTGAATCATGTCGTATGCAGCCAGCCTTCAGTCACGACGGTCGGCAATAAGATTCCTCCTTATATCCCCGGTTTCTCACAGGGCCCGGCGCCTGTTTCCGTAGAAGCCAAGTACTGGGTTGAGGCTCTTATGGGCAAGAGAGAGCTCTTCGTCAAGGCAGACGAGGCTTATGTCGTCACAAGAATCCTTGATTCTATCTATCAGTCATCAAAATCAGGCAAGCCTGTATATTTCGACTAATTCTTTACATGTCACACATCACCCTCGCTTCCAAAGCGGGGGTGAAATACAATGAAGGAGTTTACTTATGGATAAAATTAGTTTACAGCTTTATTCTTTCGGAATGGACAGCCCCCTTAATCTTCTTGAGAAAATTAAGACAGCCGGAGAAATCGGCTTCACCGGCATTGAGTTTGCCGGCGGATACGCCGATATTCCCGTTGGCGACGTGAAGAAGGCGCTTGCAGACGCAGGCGTTACAGCAGATTCCGCTCATGTCGGCCTGCAGGCGATGGAAAATGACATTCCTTACCTTGCCGAGCTCGGCACAACAAGGGTTATCTGCCCCATGGCGCAGTTCAACACAGCTGAGGAAGCAAAGCAGATTGCCGAGGAGCTCAATAAATTCGGCAAGATGGGTGCGAAATACGGCATAAAAACCGGCTACCACAATCATACGGACGAGTATTATAAGGTTGACGGCAAATATCTCTTTGACTGGCTGATTGAGTACAGCGACCCGGAATACACTTCATTTGAAGTTGACTGCGGCTGGTGCTCTGCCGCGGGAGTGGACCCGGTGGAATTCATCAATTCTCATAAGGGCAGGATCTCTGCGATTCATGTCAAGGAAAACGGCGGAGTTATGGGCGCAAAGAAGCCGCGCGGAATAAATGAGCCCTCACTTTTTGCAAGCTTGAAGTTTGATGAGAACGGCAAGCCGATTTTCCCCGATGAAATCAAGAGAATGCTTGAAGAGATGGACGCGCTGAATGTTCCGCAGGGAACGGGAATCGTAGATTGGAAAGCCGTGAAGGCGGCGGCAGACGCACAATGTGACGACGTTATCTATGTTGTGGAGCGCGAGGTCAGCTATGGCGGTAAAAGCAGAGTTGACTGCATTAAGGAAGATATTGCCTGGATAAAGGCAAATCTATAGTTTTATTTATTATTTAAGAAAGCAGGTGACATGATGAAAGTTCGTTTTTTAGCAGCCGGATTGCTGCTCGTTATTGTGCTATCCTCACTCCTTTCGGCTTGCACACCTAGCGCAAACGCGCCGGAGCAAATTGCGGGCGGCTATACCGATGACCGCGCTATAACCGATGAAGACATGGAGATCTTCAACAAAGCCACATCAGAGAATGTCGGAGTGACTCTTGAACCGTCATTGGTGGCAACGCAGGTGGTATCGGGAACTAACTATCGTTTCACCGCAACATCGACGCCGGTTTCGCCTGATGCAGAATCAACTCAGGTGTATGTATATATCTACGTTCCTCTGGAAGGCGAGCCTGAGCTCACGGAAATTGTGGATATAGAATAAGTTTGTTCAAAGTGAAAGGCCACGGTTTCCCGTGGCTTTTCTTTATT
>DBCZ01000015.1:12345-15910 GCA_002293315.1 Ruminococcaceae bacterium UBA945 | reverse complement strand
CGCCAAAGCCTATATCCTCTACCGGGCCGAGCACACCAAGATCCGCAACGCCGAATCCTACCTCATGGACATTTATAAAAAACTGACCTGGTCGCCAGCCATTGAGGAGGACATCAAGCGCGAGAACGCCAACATCGACGGCGACACGGCCATGGGCACCATGCTCCGTTTCGGCTCCGAGGGCTCGAAACTTTATTATGAAACCGATATTATCGGACCAAAGTTTGTTGAGGCTCACAAAGCCGGTGAAATCCATATTCACGACCAAGATTTTTATGCGCTGACAATGACCTGCTGCCAGATAGATTTGATAAAGCTGTTTGAAGGCGGCTTCTCAACGGGTCACGGCTACCTGCGTGAGCCGAACGATATAAGAAGCTATGCGGCGCTTGCGTGCATTGCGATTCAGGCCAACCAGAACGAAATGCACGGCGGCCAGAGTGTGCCGATTTTTGATTACGCCATGGCGAAGGGCGTGGACAAAACCTACAGGAAAGAATACTCAAACGCGCTGATTGACATCATAAGAATCCTCAAGGGCATGGATTTCGCGGCCGCCAAGGAGCTTGCGGCAAGGATAAAAGAAGAGGTCGGCAATAACGTCACGATGGACAAAGCCGACGAATATACCAAAACGGTTATACCCGCGCTCAAGGCTGACATGGCTTTCACCGAGGATGAGCTTGAAAAGATAAGCAAATATGTAAAAGAAACCGCGTGGAGAGAGACGGACAAGGCCACCTTCCAGGCGATGGAAGCTTTGGTGCATAACCTCAACACGATGAACTCGAGAGCAGGCGCGCAGGTGCCGTTCAGCTCACTGAATTACGGCACTGACACAAGCGAGCAGGGCAGAATGGTGATAAGAAATCTTCTCGCTGCAACAGAAGACGGCCTCGGAGACGGCGAGACGCCTATCTTTCCGATTCAGATTTTCAAGGTTAAAGAGGGCGTGAACTATAATGAGGAAGACCCGAACTATGGCCTTTTCAAGCAGGCGATGAGAACCTCGGCGAAGCGGCTTTTCCCGAATTTCAGCTTCCTTGATGCGCCGTATAATCTTCAGTATTACAGAGAGGGCGACTATAACTCCGAGGTGGCATATATGGGCTGCCGCACAAGGGTTATGGCAAACGTACATGACCCCTCACGCGCCGTGACATGCGGGCGCGGAAATCTCAGCTTCACGTCGATAAATCTTCCGCGGCTGGGTATAAAGGCGAAGGGTGATGTCAGGAAGTTCTATGAGCTTTTAGATGAAAAGATAGATTTGGTAATAGAGCAGATTTCACACCGCTTCAAGATTCAATGCTCAAAGAAGGCATATAACTACCCATTCTTGATGGGGCAGGGCGTGTGGATTGACTCCGAGAAGATTGACAGAAACGATTCTGTCGCCGAGGTTTTGAAGCACGGCACTCTTTCAGTCGGGTTCATCGGGCTGGCGGAGACGCTGAAGGCTCTTACGGGCAGGCACCACGGCGAAAGCGAAGAGAGCTATCAGCTCGGGCTGGATATAATCGGATATATGCGCGAGAGGCTTGATAAAATGTCGCAGGAGAGCGGGCTTAACTGGACGCTCATCGCGACGCCGGCAGAGGGCCTGAGCGGACGCTTCGTGCGGATTGACAGGAAAAAATTCGGCAGAATAGAAGGCGTGACCGACAGAGACTATTACACTAATTCTTTTCATGTGCCGGTATATTATCCGATAAGCGCATATGAGAAGATTCAGAAGGAAGCACCGTTCCACGCGATGACGAACGCCGGGCACATCAGCTATGTTGAGCTGGACGGAGACACCGCGAAGAACATTGACGCATTTGAGAGCATTATACGCTGCATGAAGGAAGCGGGGATTGGTTACGGTTCTGTAAATCACCCTGTAGACAGAGACCCGATTTGTGGGTATAATGGTATTATTGACGAGGTTTGCCCAAGATGTGGTAGAAGAGCGGGCGAGGGCGTGCCTCTGGCGAAGCTGCAGGAGCTCAAGAAGCGGTATCACGACGTGCCGGACTATTCACATCTGATTGAATAAACTATGGCCGCAGGGTCGGAAAAATAAAATGAGGCAGAAAGACGAGGGTAGAAAAATGAACGGCAACGATATCATCATCGGCGAAGGCAGAGATTTTGACAGAATCCGCAGAATTACAGGCTATCTTGTAGGTACCACCGACCGCTGGAACAACGCAAAGCGCGCGGAGGAGAAAGACAGAGTGAAGCATGGCATGAACGTGAATGCGGAGCAAAAGTCGGCTTAAATTTATGCTGCGGAAACAGCGCGGGGATTTCCCCGTGCTTTTCTTCGGTTTCAGGAGGGAATGAAGAACTATGAAAATTAGACTGGCGGGCGTGGTGAAGGAATCCATAACAGACGGCAAAGGGCTGCGCTATACTGTCTTTACACAGGGCTGCCCGCACCACTGTCAAGCCTGCCACAATCCCGAAACATGGGATTTCAGTGCCGGATATGTAGCCGACACAGATGAAATCGTCGAGGATTTCAAGAAAAACCCGCTGCTTAAGGGAATCACGCTGAGCGGAGGCGAGCCGATGTCGCAGGCTGAAGCGTGTCTGGACATAGCGAGAAAGGTTCACGCCGCGGGCAAAGATGTCACCGTTTTCTCCGGTTGGACGCTCGAGGAGCTAACCGCGATGAATGACCCTGTGATAAAGGAATTGCTTCTGGAGACTGACGTTTTGGTAGACGGCAAATTCATTGAGGAGCAAAAAAACCTCGATTTGCTGTTTCGCGGCAGTGAGAATCAGAGGCTAATAGATATGAAGAAGACGCGTGAAGCGGGCAAGATTGTGCTCTTGGAGGAATGAAGAAAGGTCGGGTGAATTTGTTAAAGCATTAACAAAAAGTTAATTGATTATTTGACAAAATCGTGATAAAATGGTAGACAGGGAAGAATGAGTGATTCCTGAATGAATACTATATGGAGGGTGGCAAAATGACTAATAACAAAACTGTTTTAGGCTGGCTTGAAGAGATGAAAGCCTTGGTAACTCCTGATGAAGTTATCTGGATTGACGGCTCTGAGGAGCAGCTTGAGGCTCTGCGCAAGGAGGCCTGTGAGAGCGGCGAGCTCAAAAAGCTCAATGAAGAGAAGCTGCCGGGCTGCTATATTCACCGCACGGCAATAAACGACGTTGCGCGCGTGGAGGACAGAACCTTTATCTGCTCAAGAAAAGAAGAAGACGCGGGCCCCACAAATCATTGGAAAGACCCGCAGGAAGCATATAAAATGCTGTTTGATATAGCCAGAGGAAGCTATAAGGGCCGCAAGATGTACATCATCCCTTATTCAATGGGCCCCGTGGGCTCGCCTCTCGCAAAGATAGGCCTGGAGGTCACGGATTCAATTTACGTCGTTTTGAACATGGCTATCATGGCAAGGGTTGGTCAAAAGGTTCTTGATGTGCTGGGCGACAGCACAGACTGGGTTAAGGGCCTCCACGCCAGAGTTGACATAGATGAAAAGAACCGCTACATCTGCCACTTCCCCGAAGATAATTATATAATCAGCGTCAACTCCGGCTACGGCGGAAACGT
>DBCZ01000015.1:0-12328 GCA_002293315.1 Ruminococcaceae bacterium UBA945 | reverse complement strand
GAGGGCTGGATGGCCGAGCATATGCTGATTCTCGGCATTGAGAAGCCGAACGGCGAGGTCACATACATCTCCGCGGCGTTCCCGTCTGCATGCGGCAAAACTAACCTGGCCATGCTGATTCCGCCCGAGGGGTATACAAAGAAGGGCTATAAGGTCTGGACGGTCGGCGACGACATCGCGTGGATGAGAATAGGCCAGGACGGCAGGCTCTATGCCATCAACCCCGAGGCCGGTTTCTTCGGCGTCGCACCCGGGACGAATGATAAATCCAATCCGAACGCGCTTGAATCAACGAAGAAAAATACGATTTTCACAAATGTTGTGGAGAATCTTGACGACGAAACAGTTTGGTGGGAGGGTGTTGATAAGAACCCGCCGACCAACGCGATAGACTGGAAGGGCAATCCGTGGAACGGACAGACCTCTGCGGAAAAGGGCGCGCACCCGAACAGCCGCTTCACAGCGCCGGCAAAGAATTGCCCGTGCATCAGCTCCGAGTGGGAAGCCCTCGGCGGCGTGCCGATTTCAGCGATTATCTTCGGCGGACGCAGAGCGCAGACGACCCCGCTCGTATATCAGTCAAAGGACTGGAAGAACGGTGTGTTCGTAGGCTCGATTATGGCTTCCGAGACGACGGCCGCCGCGGCCGGCGCGGTTGGAGTAGTGCGCCGCGACCCGATGGCGATGCTCCCGTTCTGCGGCTATCACATGGGAGACTATTTCAAGCACTGGTTTGAGATGGGCGAGAAGCTCGGTGATAAAGCCCCGAAGATTTTCAACACGAACTGGTTCCGTCTTGACGACGAGGGTCACTTCCTCTGGCCGGGCTTCGGCGATAACTTCCGCGTGCTTGAATGGATTGTCAACCGCGTTGAAGGTAAGGTGGGAGCACAGGAGACGCCTATCGGCTATCTGCCGGACGCCGAGGACATCAATCTCGAGGGTATAGAGGATGAGATTTCGCTCGACACTTTGAAGAGCATTCTTGAGGTCAACCCCGCACAGTGGGCGAAAGAGGCCGAGGGAATTGAAGAATTCTACAAGCAATTCGGTAATAAGCTGCCCGAAGAGCTTAAGAATCAGCTTGCGGCTCTTAGAGCGCAGGTGGGCTAAGGTATATTTTGAGAGGCTGCGGAATTTTCCGCAGCCTTTTACTTTTCTCTTGACATTTCTTTGTCCATGCCTTAAACTTTAAGCGCACTTTAATGAAATATGGAGGAAAGCATTTATGGGCATGAGCATTTCACAGGTGGCAGAGCGCTTTGGGATTGAGCCGCACACCTTGAGATTTTATGAAAAAGAGGGCATCGTCACACCCTCAAGAACCGGCAGCGGCATAAGAGTGTATGAGGAAAGAGATATTTCCCAGCTTGAGCTTGCTATGTGCTTCAAAAGCACGGGAATGTCGCTTAAAGATATCAAGAAGTATTTCGAGCTTGTCAAAGACGGCGTAGACACGCTTGACGAGCGTTTGGATATTTTCACCACGCACAGAGAGCATGTGCTGGACGAGATTGAAATTCTCAAAAAGCATTTGGCTAAGATAGAAAGCAAAATCGAGTGGTATGTTGATTATATCAAAAGAGAGCGCACAAAGGTTTCCTGATGACGATTTATAATTAAGGCGAGGGTATTTGCTTATATCCCTGCCTTAATTTTTGCAAAACTATTGCAAAATGAGAAGTAGCGCATTATACTATATGATGTGGTTTCCATTTGATATTGCGGTGTATATTGTTTCAAATGGAGATAAAATATTATTGAGGAGATGAACAAATGAACAAATTCTTCAAGCTGAAGGAGAACGGCACAAAAGTGCCAACGGAGATTATCGCTGGTTTGACGACATTCTTCGCAATGGCGTACATCATGTTTGTTAATCCGAAGATGCTGTCACTGACGGGAATCCCATCAGGCGCAGTGTTCCTCGCCACAATTTTTGCGGCTGCGGCGGGNNCGCTCAGGCGCCGGGCATGGGGCTGAACGCCTTCTTCACGTATACTGTCTGCTTCGCACTCGGCTTCACATGGCAGCAGGCGCTGGCGATGGTTTTCCTCTGCGGAATCATCAATGTGATTATCACCGTAACAAAGGTCAGGAAGCTCATCATCAAGGCAATTCCCGCGAGCCTGCAGCATGCTATCGGCGGCGGCATAGGCATCTTCATCGCCTATATCGGCGTGAAAAGTGCCGGGCTTTTGAATTTTACGGCTGACCCGGGAAAATACGCCATTCTCGGAAGCGGTGACCCTGCAACGACAACCGTTATCGCAAACAGTGAAATTGTTCCTGCTCTGATAAACTTCAACACAAATACTGCTGTTTTTGCGGTTGTGGCACTTGTTTTGATGGTGGTTCTCGTGGTGCTTAAGGTACCGGGCGCTATCTTCATCAGCATTATCGCGTCAACGATTATCGGAATCCCGTTCGGTGTTGTGGACATTTCCAACATCGGGATTGCCACGAACATCGGGCAGTCTTTCTCTGAGCTGGGAACCACATTTGGTGCGGCATTCGGCGTTGACGGAATTCAGTCGCTTTTTGCAGACGGTGCAAAAATCCCGCTTGTTTTGATGACGATTTTCGCGTTCAGCCTTTCGGATACGTTTGACACAATCGGCACATTCATCGGCACGGGTCGCCGTACAGGAATTTTCAGCAATGAAGACATGAACTCGCTTGAAAACTCAAAGGGCTTCAAATCCAAGATGGATAAAGCCCTGTTCGCAGATTCAGTAGCTACGTCAATCGGCGCGGTGTTCGGCACATCAAACACGACGACATACGTCGAAAGCGCGGCGGGTATCGGCGCGGGCGGACGCACGGGCCTCACATCTGTCGTTACGGCGATTATGTTCCTTTTGAGCATACTCCTCGCGCCGATAATCGGCATAGTGCCCGCACAGGCTACGGCTCCGGCGCTGATTATCGTGGGCGTCATGATGCTGGCTTCGTTTGCTGAAATAAAGTGGGCAGACATCGAAGAGGCGATTCCCGCGTTCTTCGCCGGAATCTTCATGGCGATGTGCTACAGCATTTCATACGGTATTGCCGCAGGCTTCATCTTCTACTGCATCGTGAAGTGCCTCAAGGGCAAGGCTAAGGAGATTCATCCGGTGCTCTGGATTTCAACGGCGCTCTTCCTGCTGAACTTCATTGTGCTGGCGATAATAAGTTAAGCAATAAGGAAATAAGAAAATCCTCCCATTCGGGAGGATTTTTGCTTTGCTTACACATTGAACCGAAAGAGAACCACATCGCCGTCCTGCATGACATACTCCTTGCCCTCACTGCGCACAAGACCCTTCTCCTTTGCGGCCGCCATTGAGCCGCTCTCGATGAGCTCGTCAAAGCCGATGACCTCGGCGCGGATAAAGCCCTTTTCAAAATCCGTGTGGATTTTCCCTGCAGCCTGCGGAGCCTTCGTGCCCCTTGTGATGGTCCAGGCACGTACCTCCTGCTTGCCGGCGGTGAGGTATGAAATCAGCCCGAGCAGGCTGTAGCAGGCTTGAATCAATCTGTCAAGGCCGGATTCCGTCAAGCCCATGTCCGTCAGAAAAAGCTGCTTCTCTTCGTAATCCATGCCGGAAATTTCCGCCTCGATTTCGGCGCATATAGGCAGCACAGCGGCGTTTTCCTTGCTCGCGATTTCCGTCACCGCTTTCAGAGAAGAGTTTGCTTCTATCCCGTTTTTGAAATCTTCCTCGCTCATGTTTGCGGCGAAGATAATTGGCTTATTCGTCAAAAGCGAGACGCTGCCGAGCATTTCCGCCTCAGCTTCGGTGACATCAAGGCTGCGCGCCGACTTTCCCTGCTCCATCTCCGTTTTAATGCGCTCAAAGAAATCCACCTCGTCCTGAAACTTCTTATCTGCCTTAACGGATTTTTTTGCCCTGTCAATTCTGCGCTCGATTATCTCAATATCGGAGAGAATCAGCTCTAAATCAATCGTCTCTATATCCCGCTTGGGGTCAATGCTGCCCTCCACGTGAACAATATCGTCGTTTTCAAAGCAGCGCACAACATGGACAACGGCGTCCACCTCTCGGATGTTCGCAAGGAATTTGTTTCCAAGTCCCTCGCCCTTTGAAGCTCCCTTGACGAGCCCGGCTATATCTACGAATTCCACCGTGGCGGGGGTATATTTATCCGGCTCATACATCTCGGCGAGCTTGTCAAGCCGTTTGTCCGGCACGGTAACCACGCCTATGTTCGGCTCAATCGTGCAGAACGGGTAATTCGCGCTCTGTGCGCCCGCGTTGGTTATGGCGTTGAACAGCGTGCTTTTGCCGACATTCGGCAGACCTACAATTCCAAGCTTCATTCTTTATTTTGCCCCTTATCAGTTTCATTTTTAAGGAAAGTTTCGATTTTATACCTCGGCCTGGACTTCACCTCGCTGTAAATCTTGCCGATATATCCGCCCACAACGCCGATTGAAAGCATTTGCAAGCCACCCAAAAACCAGATTGACGCTACGGTTGCTGTCCAGCCCGCAACGGCAACGCCCATGAAGAACGATACCAGCGCGTAAATCAGCCCGAAAACGCTCAAGATGGAAATGATTATGCCAAGGTTAGAGATGAGCTTCAGCGGCCTCACGCTGAAGGAGGTTATGCCGTCAATCGCGAAAGAAATCATCTTCTTGAGGGGGTATTTCGATTCCCCCGCAAAGCGCTCGTGCCTGTCGTAATACACATAGTCGCTTCGGTAGCCGATGAGCGGCACTATGCCGCGCAGGAACAGATTGACTTCCTTGTATTCGCTTAAGGCCTCGAGCGCTCTCCTGCTCATCAGGCGGTAATCTGCATGGTTGAAAACAATATCCACGCCAAGGGCTTTCATCACTCTGTAGAAGCCCTGCGCGGTAGAGCGCTTGAAAACTGAATCCGTCTCGCGCTTGTTCCTCACGCCGTAGACGACGTCACAGCCCTCGTTGAATTTCACGATGAATTCGTCCAGCGCATTTACGTCGTCCTGCAAGTCCGCGTCAAGGCTTATCGCGCAGTCACACCGAGGCGCGGCGGTTTCAAGCCCCGCCAGAAGTGCGTGCTGATGCCCTCTGTTGTGCGCAAGCTTCACACCCTCGAAATAAGCGTTCTCCGCGTTCAGCTTTTCAATGAGCTCCCATGTTTTATCCTTGCTGCCGTCGTCCACAAGGAGCACGCGGCTCTTATCGTCAATGAGACCCTTTTCCTTGAGGGAATCAAGCTTAGCGGTCAGCTGCTTACTCGTCTCCGGCAAAACCTCCTCCTCGTTGTAGCAGGGGATAACAAAGTATACGGTTGGCATGGCGTCCTCCTTATTCGTCTTTCTCATCAGGCAGATTCTCGGCTATACTTTCGGGGCTTGCAATGTCCTCAAGCGGCGCAGCGGCGAACTCGCGCGGAATCATGCTTTGCCTTTTTGTGAAGCGTGCGCCGGTTTTATCCTCGTAATGGGAGAAGGGCCGCACCTGCAGAAGCTTTTCGGTTTTTTTCAGGACACGCCGCTTCGCAATTTTGGAAAAATACAGATATGCCGCAAAAGCTATCAGAGATGATATGGAGATGAGCCCGCCCATAAAGAACCCGGGCGCGCGGTATCTGAAATCTATAAGCACCTCTTCACCTTGCGGAACAATGACGGACATAAAGCCCACATTTGATTTTATTATATTTGCGCGTTCGCCGTTCACCGTGGCACTCCAGCCGTCGTCATAAGGTACGCTGAAGAACACAAGGCGCTCCTTTGCAGTGTTTATCGAGGCCGTGAAGCCGGCGCCTGTGTAGTTAAAGGTGTCACAGGTAACTGCGGCTCTGTCGATGCAATCTTGAAGGTAACCCGCTTCGTCAAAGTCCTCTTTATCCGACGGCAAGAATTCGAGCACTTCCGCAACCTCTTCAATGCTGTCATCATCTACCACAACGGCTCTCAACGGAACGAGCTGCAGCTTCTCCTGGCTCTGCTGCCTGTATTTTGAGAGAGGCACATAATAATCATAGCTGAAGCCCATGGGGATATAGTACTCGTTCTCCCAGATGTCATAGCCGTTTGCGTTTGAATTATAAAGCCAGCCCGGCATCTGCGCTTCTTCCGTCTCGCCGTCAGTGAATTCATCTTCGTCAGCGGAATCATCGAACAGCCACTTCACCGAAAGAAGCCCGCGCACCGCGTAAAAGGAGGTGGGTATTCTTGAAGCCACACTTCTTTCGGTGCCCAGGGTTTGATAGAAATCCATTATGGAAGCGGGCACTATGCTGTGGAACGCGTTCATGGTCTGCATTTCCCAGAACATGCCCAGATTATCCGTCGATTCATATGCGTCAACCCTCACGCCGTCTTCCCGCACATCGGGCAGGTTAATATCCGCGCCACGGTTGAGGATATACGGAATGAAGTGGTCGGCCGGCCATGCGGCCTCTGTTTTCCCCAGCGCAATGACGAACACGGACGAAAGCACGCTGAGCATGCAGGCGAAGGTAAGGAGCCGCCTTGAGAAAAACTTTCCGCCGCGCCGCCGGAAAAACTGGAAGGCATAGACGAGAAAAGCCAGCGAGAGAAAAGCCAGCGCAACATAAGACCAAAAGCGCGTGGGATAGGTCATGAGGCCGAACGTTACCTCGCTTGTTTCAACTCTGTTCACCTCGGACGTGGAAATTTTAGGCATAAAGCCGATAAGCACAGTTACAGCCGCGGTAATTATGACAGTTGCCCGGATAGAGGATTTCCACTTGACCGCCTCATATTCAAGCGCCATAATCGTCGCGAGGCACATCAGAAGCACGAACATATAAAGCCAGCGGGCATAATACTGCGAATTGAAAAGCTGAAAGACGGAATTAAGAATCGGCACGCAGGCGATGACTATCAGCACGTAAATCATCGCTTTCAGCCAATGCTTACGCCTTATCCTCATCCAGCCGATGACGCCGCTCATACTGAAGAAGGGCAGCCACGCCGCAAGCGAAGACCATTTCCCGCCTGCATCGGGGGTGAAGTTCGGGCGGGCCGGCAAATCCGGCGGGAAGAAGAAGGCCTCGAGGATATTCATATATTTCTGCGGGCTTGAGTATACGACGGCGTTCCAGCCGTTTAACACTTCGGTGGTGCGGTTGTTTTGTATAATCGCCATGATAGACGGCACAAAGAGGAAGCTGGCCATGCCAACACCCAGAACGGATTCTAAAAGCAGCAGAAGCGTATCCTTGAGAGAAATCCTCCAGCTTTTCATGAGAAGCCGCAGGAAGAAATAGATGAGCGCGAAAATCGCCATGCCGATGAAGAAGTAATAATTCACTATGCAGCATGCGGCAACGGCAAGCGCGAACAGCCCTCTCTTGCGCTTATACATGTATTCGTCCAGCGCGGCGAGCATGAGAGGGAAGAAAATCATCGCCTCATGGAAGTGGAAGAAGAAGACGTTGAAAATCGAAAAGCCGGAGAAAGCATAGAGAAGGCTTCCGAGCACGGCAAAGTTCTTGTTTTTTACATATCTGTGAAGGTAAACATAGCCCGCAAGCGCCGAAAAAGCGAATTTCAGCATGAACAGCGGGCCGATTAAGAATTCTATCCACTCATTCGGGAACGGGATAGTCAGCCAGAAAAACGGGCTGCCAAGAAGATAAAAGGAATAAGAGCCGATGAAATTCGCGCCGAGGTCGGTATACTGATTCCATGCGAAGCTGCCCTCGCGCACGGCTCTGTGCGCCAGCTGATAAAAAGGGATTTCCTGCACGTTGAAGTCGCCGTAATAGAGGAAGCGTCCGCCGTCGATGACTATAAACGGGATAAAAACGATAAATGAACACAAGAGCGCGAGGAAGAAGGTCTTGAGGTAGAAATTGCCCCTTATGCCGCCTGATTTTCTAAGCGAATCCGCCATTTTCTATCCCCCCTTAAACATGAATTTATCAATTACAAAGTATAGCACAAAACGCATACATATTAAAGGCTTTATTTCATTTTTAATTGAAAAAGGAGAGGCGTGCCTCTATAATAGATAAAAAGAAATATGAGGAGAAGAGTATGACATACGCTTTTTTCGCGATGCTTTCGCGCATGAAATACATAAACAGATGGGGCTTGATGAGAAACACCCGAGGCGAGAACATCAGCGAGCACAGCCTTGAAACCGCGATGATAGCACATTGCCTTGCGCTCATCGGCAACAGGCGGCTTTCAAAGCGCTATGATGAGAACCGGGCGACGGTTCTGGCAATTTTTCATGACGCGCCGGAGATTATCACCGGCGACCTCCCCACGCCTGTGAAATATCATTCACAGAGCATCAGAGAGGCGTACGGCGAGGTGGAAAATATCGCGGTGAATCGCCTTTTATCAATGCTGCCCGAGGATTTGAGGGAGGATTACAGCGAAATCCTGAATGAAAGCAAGGCGGGAGACGAAAGCCTGAAGCCCCTCGTTAAGGCGGCGGATAAAATCTCGGCGCTGATAAAGTGCATTGAGGAGAAGAAGAGCGGCAACACCGAATTTTTGCAGGCGGAGAAAAGTCTGAGAAGGCAAATAGGCGAGCTGAGCGTCGAAGAGGCGCAGGTTTTCATAGACGAGCTTTTGCCCGCGTATACCTTGACCTTGGATGAATTAAACTGAGATTTATGGTATACTTGATAAATCAAAGCTTACCGACGGAGAACAGATGAAAATTGGCGATATAGAGATAAGGGGCAAGGCGGTCCTCGCGCCGATGGCGGGCGTGACGGACCTTGCCTACAGGCATATTTGCATGGGCATGGGTGCAAGCCTCTGCGTGACCGAGATGGTCAGCGCCAAGGCAATGCAGTTCGGCGACAGGAAAAGCATGGACATCGCTGCGCTTGAAGACGCCTCTCGCCCGACAGCGATACAAATCTTCGGAGACGACCCCTCTGTGATGGCTGCTGCGGCGAGGAAGCTCATGGTGAATAATCCTGATGCGATAGACATAAACATGGGCTGCCCGGTGCCGAAAATCGCGGGAAACAACAGCGGCGCGGCACTGATGAAGAGGCCGGAGGTTTGCGGCGAGATTGTAAACGCTGTCAGCGAAGCCGTGAGCGTGCCTATTACCGTGAAAATAAGGGCCGGCTGGGACAGCGACAGTATAAATGCCGTGGAAATCGCGCGAATCTGCGAAGACGCGGGCGCGGCGGCGATAACAGTGCACGGCAGGACGAAAACACAGATGTATTCGGGCAAGGCCGATTGGGAAATCATCAAGGCGGTTAAGAGCGCCGTGTCAGTTCCCGTTATAGGAAACGGGGATGTAACAGATGCACAGAGCGCGTGCCTTATGCTTGACAGGACCGGCTGCGACATGGTGATGGTAGGCAGAGCGGCGCTCGGAAACCCGTGGATATTCAGAGAAATAAGCGCGTATCTCACCGAAAGCTGCACGATTCTCCCGCCGCCGGCTATATCTGAGAGAATCGTCGTGATAAAGCGGCATATGGATATGCTATGCGCGCGAAAGGGCGAAAACAGAGGTATGCGAGAGGCAAGAAAGCACGTGGCGTGGTATTTCCGCGGTCTGCGCGGCGCGGCGGATTTCCGCAGGCGGGCAGGGGAGCTGAGCAAGCTCGGTGATTTAGACATTCTGCTGCGTGACGTTTATGCCGCGAACTTTTATGCCACGGACTTTGAAGAAGGAGATTTGCAATGAAGCTTTTGGTACTCGACGGAAACAGCATACTAAACAGGGCTTTTTACGGCATAAAGCTGCTCTCCACTAAGAGCGGCGAATTCACGAACGGCATTTACGGCTTTCTCACGATGTTCAAAAAAATGCTTGATGAGACAATGCCGGATGCCGTGGCAATAGCCTTTGACCTCAAAGCGCCCACGTTCCGCCATAAAGAATACGCCGGATACAAGGCGAAGCGCAAGGGTATGCCGGAAGAGCTCGCGCAGCAAATGCCTGTGCTGAAAGAGCTTCTCGACGATATGGGATATAAAATCACCACGTGCGAGGGCTATGAGGCAGATGATATTCTCGGCACGCTTGCAAAGGCGTGTGAGGCAAGCGGAGACACCTGCCTGATTGCCACAGGAGACAGAGACAGCCTTCAGCTTGTCTCGGATAAGACCACCGTGAGGCTTTTAAGCACGAAATTCGGACAGGCGCAGGTGACGGTCTATGATGAGGCGCAGATTAAAGAGGAATACGGTGTTTCGCCCAAGCAGCTCATCGACATCAAGGCCATTCAGGGGGATGCCTCTGATAATATCCCCGGCGTGGCGGGCATAGGCGAAAAGGGCGCCAAGGAGCTTATCCAAAGCTTTGGCAGCCTAAAGAATATATATGAAAATATTGATAAGCTTGATATAAAGGACGGCACGCGTAAGAAGCTTCTGGACTCCAGGGAGAATGCCTTTCTCAGCGAACGCCTCGGCACGGTTTTCACGGATGTGCCGATTGACACGGAAACAGGCGCATATGTGAGAGGCGGCGGTGAGCCGCAGAAAGCGGCGGCGCTGATGGTGCGGCTGGAGCTTTTCTCGCTCATAGATAAATTCGGGTATGGTACGGAAAGCGCGGGAAAGGCCGAGAGCGGTGAAAGCGATTTAGAAGAGGTGAAGATAAACAGCCTTAAGGAGGGGACGGCAGTCCTCGCGATGGCGGACGATAAAGGTGAAGCCTACTTTCATACAGTTTATAGCGCTGACAGCACTGTAAACTGTGGCATTGAAAAAATGATATTCTGCTTTGACGGCGAGCTTTACTCATTTGAACCGACGGAAAGCTTTCTCATGGCTTTTTTCAAGGATAAAGGCATAAAAAAATATACGCATGACATAAAGCCGCTGCATAAAATCTCTCACAAGCTGTGCGGGAAGACGATGGAAAACGTGAAGATGGATACAATCCTCGCGGCATATCTGCTGAACCCCTCGGCATCCGGATATGACGTCCTGCGGATTGCTGCGGAATATGCCGTCACCGTGCCGAAATGCGACGGCG
Source organism: Ruminococcaceae bacterium UBA945 (assembly GCA_002293315.1). Taxonomy (GTDB): domain Bacteria; phylum Bacillota; class Clostridia; order Oscillospirales; family Acutalibacteraceae; genus Scatolibacter. The sequence continues at coordinate 1,389 of DBCZ01000015.1, read as the reverse complement.
CGGATAATATGATTGCGGCGGTTATGCCCGGGCTTTGCAGCAAGCTTTCGCAAAGCATTGATGAAAACGAGCAGCGTGAGCTGCTGGAAAACATAGAAATTCCGCTTGCGGCGGTTCTGGCGAAGATGGAGAACATAGGCTTTCGCGTTGACAGAGAGGGAATTGAGGCCTACGGCAAAACGCTTGAAGCGGAGATAAGTGCGCTGCAAAGCGCCGTGGTAGAGCAGGTGGGCTATGAGTTCAACATCAATTCGCCGAAGCAGCTCGGCGAGGCGCTGTTTGAAAAGCTGAACCTCCCGCACGGGAAGAAGACGAAAACGGGGTGGTCCACAAACGCCGAGGTGCTTGACAGCCTGAGGCATATCAACCCTGTGGTGGACGATGTCTTGAAATACCGCACGCTCACGAAGCTGAAATCGACTTACTGCGACGGTCTCGTGAAAGTTATTGCAGAAGACGGCAGGATACACTCGAGCTTCAACCAGACTGAGACGAGAACCGGCAGAATTTCCTCAACAGAGCCGAACATGCAGAATATCCCCGTGCGCACGGCGATAGGCAGAGAGCTGCGCAAGTTCTTCGTCGCCGAGGAAGGCGAGCTAATCGATGCTGATTATTCGCAGATTGAGCTTAGAATTCTGGCTTGCGTTGCGAATGATAAAAATATGCAGGATGACTTCAAAAACGGCAGGGATATTCACACCTCAACCGCCGCGAGGGTGTTTGACATGCCTATTGAAATGGTGACGCCGGAGATGAGAGGCAAAGCCAAGGCGGTGAATTTCGGGATCGTCTACGGCATTGGCGCATATTCGCTTTCAACCGACATCGGCGTCTCTGTTAAAGAGGCTGGCGATTATATCAAAGAGTATCTGCGTGAATATTCCGGCGTTGACGCCTACATGAAAGAGGTGGCGGAGGAGGCCAAGGCCAAGGGATATGTGGAAACGATTTTCGGCAGGCGGCGCTATCTCCCAGAGCTCAAGAGCTCTAATTTCAACATGCGCGCATTCGGAGAGAGAGTTGCGCGGAATATGCCGATTCAGGGCGCGGCGGCGGATATAATCAAAATCGCGATGATTAAAGTCAGCAAGCGTCTTGAACGCGAAAATCTCAAGGCCAGGCTGATTCTTCAGGTGCATGACGAGCTTATCGTCGAATGCCCCGATGATGAGACAGAGCTTGTGAAAGCTCTGCTTAAAGAAGAGATGGAAGGTGCGGTGAACCTTGCCGTACCGATGAAAGCCGACGCGGGCGTAGGCAGAACATGGTATGAGGCCAAGGCATAGCTTGAACAAACAGGAGAGAGGCATTATAATTATTGCTTGACGGAAATATGAAGATTTGCGAAATGGCGGAAAGCCATATTGAAAAAATAGCGGAGCTTGA
>DBCZ01000089.1:11467-17479 GCA_002293315.1 Ruminococcaceae bacterium UBA945 | reverse complement strand
CAGTGCTGCTCAAGCGTTTCGCCAACCATTTTCGTCGAGAGCCTTGCCTTCATATCCTTGTAATAGGCAATCATTTCGTCTTTTGTCTTGAGCTCCGCCGCATATCTATCTTTAAGATTAGCTTCATGAAGCTGCCTTTCGGTGTCTTTGGCTTTGAGCTCATTTTGCAGTGAATCGCGCTCTTTTTCGAGCTGGCTGACCGCCTCAGTCACCGCAAGTTTTTTTGCGATTCCCTCCGCTTCTATCTGAGATGTGAGGTTTGCAATCTCAATTTCTTTCTTGTTCACCTCTAATTGCAGCTCGTTCCTGATTTTCTCCTCAGCAAACGCTGTCTCTCTTTCAGCCGCTTCGATTTTTGCCTTCAGCTCGGCGATTTCGGCGTCCTTTTTCATCGTCTCCGCCTGAAGCGCATTCTTGCTGTTCGCCTCCAGCAAGGCTTCGCGCTCATGAATCGCCTTCTCAAATTCATGGTCGCGAACCTGCTTTATAATGTCGGCGTAACCCGACTCGTCCACCTTGAATATCTTCCCGCAATGCGGGCATTTAATCTCATTCATATGCTTCACCTTTCATTTGTTCTTAGTGCTATTATATGCTTTTTGGGGAGGGAAGGCAATATGGTTGAGGTAAAGAGAAAGAGCCCCGAGGGGGCTCTTTTCTTACTACCAATCGGTTTTATCCTTAATAAAAGAGACCTTTTTTTGCTTCATCACTTTCCAATCATCCTTCAAACACTCCTCACTTAACACTTCATAAGTAAATAACCAATATGTGTCGAAATCGTCTTCATTCTTAGACAGTTCAGTAGCATAACCTTCAAGTTTTCGCATAGCTTCTTCATCATTTTTAGCAAGAAAGTATTTATATCCCAAAAGTAACAATATACAATCTTTGCTATCAATAATCTCTTCTGCCTTGACTTCCGGTATAGTGAAATCGTACTTTATTGCATAAAAGAGTGCATAGCTTGCGGCTTCGTNNTCCCTAACTCATAAAGTTTATTTGAAATCATTAGTTTCTCTTTTCGTGGAGTTCCGCAAAATTGAAATATACATTTTTCTAGAAGTTGTACAAGATATGGGTAAATTAGAGACAAATGAAAAACTGTCTTCTGCATATACATCTTCGCATTGTCAGTTAAATCAAGACCGCTAAGCACCTTTATAGCATATTTCAAAACTGCAAAATCATTGTTCTCTTTAGCAGCAGTTTCTATAGCAAAGTCCAAATATGTGCGACAATTTTTATAATCCACCTTATCATAATTAGTGGTAATTGATATTGAGTTTATTTTTCTTACCCAATTCTTTGTAGCAGCTGATGGAAGAGGGCTGATTGCTGTTTTTCCGTGATTGAGAGACAAGTCATATTCTCTTAATTCTGCTTGCAAATCTATTAAGAAATGCCGTGCTTCTTCTTCGGTTTTCACATAGCACGTATAGTCGTCAATATTTCTTATGTACTCCCATCCTTTTTTTACTAAATCATTATCCACCTTGCATAAGATTATTTCAGATAAAAGGTTCGATGCGTGTGGGCCAATCATAAGTCCATGCGTCTCACCATGCTTCATGTTTTGGGTCGCCTTGTCAATCCTATTGTACCAACTTGTTATGCTCCTATCATTTTTCGCCTTATCTTTTCCTATCAAAGCCCATGGAATGGAATGAGTATATATGCTAGGAAAGCACTTTGAGATGTCTGCGTGAACTATATAGCGCTTATTTATTAACAAGTCTTCATCAGGATTAGGATCTAATCTCCAATTTGAATAATTCATCTCGAAAATGCTATTTGAATTGAAAAGTCGCCTTATGTGTATTCTACTGACTTTATGGTTCTGATTTTTTGTCACCTTTCTAAAATAGGTTTGAATTCCCTCCCAGTTTTCTTTCAAACACTCACAAAGTAGCTGATAATTCATAGGGGTTGGTATTCCTAACGGACGTGGCATGTTGACATTTCTGACATTTTCATAGTACACATACTTACGAGCTTTATTTGTAAACTTATGCAACTTTTCTTGACAATAATCAAAAAAGGGCTTTGAAGTTGTAAATGGCGGCATTTTTTCACTAAACATCCCATATCCTAATAATGCTTCATAAAGTTTATCAGGAGGGATTTCAGACATGTACTCGGCGTATCTTTTCATTTTTCAACAATCCTCTTTTAAACAAATAATGTATATAATATATCACACCTATATCGTGAAATCAATAGGCAAAGTGAAAAGAGCCTCCGATTTGAAAAATCAGAAGCTCTTTTATGTTTGTCTATTCCTCACAACCCTGCCTTTTCCATCATAAACCTTAGGACGGCTGCGTCTACGCGGTTGCCGGCAAGCAAGCGCTCTTCAAAATTCTCCTGATTGGAAAACTGCACGAAGGCCTCGGCAAAATCGTCGTCCCATATGCCGTTCGGGGCTTTAGAAAATCCCAGCGCGTGAAGCGCGGCTTGCAATTGTTCGAGAGTTTCTCCCTCAATTGGGATTATATCTTCGGTTTTCGGCTTGCCGAAATAAAGACCGTGCAAATCAACCAGGCGAAGAAGGTCGGTGACAGGCTGCTCGCTGTCGTCCACACGGAGGTCAACGGCGCGGTCAGTGTAGCCGCCATAGCTTCCTCTCGGGCTGACGACCAGCACTCCCGCGGCCTGCTTGCCGCGTCTGTCTCCGCCGGCCTTTTCGGCGGCGAAGAGCGCAAGCACAAGGCGCTTCGCGAGAGGCAGACCTTCATTTTCAAGGTATGTGCGCTCAAGCGCAGGCACCACCTCGGCCGAGCCGAGCATATTCCCCTGGCAGGAGTATCCCGCCCCAGTGCGGTGCATGGCATGCCTAAAGCAGCCCTCACCCGTGAACGCCGCACTGCCGCCGTTTGTATCCACTATGCCGACCTGACGCTCGCGCGTGTCATCGTCGAGCTTCAGCAGGGCGTCAAGCGTACGCTCGGCGGAATATCCTCGCTCCAGCAGCTTCAAGCCGAGCTGGCCGTAGTCAAGATTCGCGAGCGACTGCGTGGCAATCGCTCCCGCACCGGCCTTCGCCCACGGCACAACGCTCGCACACGCCAGAAATTTTGACGCCACGGCAACGCCCCAAGCATTCTGCGAGGCATCGTATGCCGCAATTGAAAATGTATGAATGTGTTTCATTGTTACTCCCATTCTATTGTTCCGGGCGGCTTGCTCGTCACATCGTAGACCACCCTGTTCACACCTGTGACTTCATTTGTTATCCGTCTTGACACATCGTCGAGAAGCTCATATGGCAGCCTTGCCCATTGTGCTGAGACAAAATCTGTGGTCACAACCGCCCTGAGAGCAATCGTCGCACCATATGTCCTTTCACCGCCTGTGACGCCGACGCTGCTGTTTGAAGTCAACACTGCAAAGTATTGGTTAACATTTTTATCCACTCCTGCAGCCTCGACAGCCTCACGGAAAATTGCATCGGCGGCGCGGAGAGTGTCAAGCCTCTCCTTTGTGAGCTCACCTATCACGCGAACAGCCAGACCCGGCCCCGGGAACGGCTGACGCTGGACAATCTCATCCGGAAGCCCAAGCTCGGCGCCGACTTTCCTCACCTCATCTTTATACAGCTCTTTCAGCGGCTCAATGATACCCTCAAAGTCAACATTCTCCGGCAAACCGCCAACATTATGGTGACTTTTAACGAGAGCCGTGCCGTCAGAGCCGCTCTCGATAATATCAGGATAAATAGTGCCCTGACAGAGAAAATCCATTTTTCCAAGCTTCGCACTCTCTTCTTCAAATACGCGGATAAACTCCTCGCCGATGATTTTACGCTTCTTCTCGGGGTCAGTAACGCCTCTCACTTTTTGCAAGAAACGCTCTTCTCTGTCAAGAGAAATCAAGTTCATGTCAAACTCACTCTTGAAAACCTGCTCAACCGTTGCCCTTTCGCTCTTTCGCATGAAACCGTGGTCAACAAAAACACATGTGAGATTTTTGCCGATTGCCTTATGCACAAGAAGCGCCGCCACTGCTGAATCTACGCCACCAGACATAGCACAGAGAACTTTTTTCTCACCTACCGTCTCTTTTATTGATGCAATTGAAGTGCTGACAAATTCTTTAATATTTAAGCTTCTATCACTGCGAATTGAATTACTCATTGATTCTCCTTTAGCTTTATTAAAAGTCACTAATTGTATTTATTGATGATAACTAATCATTGATATAATTGTCGAAGTATCCTTGAATCAGCACCACGGGCGTGCCTTTATCGCCAGAGCCGCTTGTTAAATCAGCAAGCGAGCCGATGAGGTCAATCAGGCGTCTGGGTGTCGTGCCCTGCGTGGACATATCACCGACGAGGCTATCAGGCTTATCTTTGATTTTCTGTGATATTGCTTCTCTCAGCTCCTCGCCGGAAAGCTCGTTAAAATCATTATCAGCAAGATACTTAATTTTTAGTTCGTTCGGTGTTCCTTCAAGACCTTTTGTATATCCGGGAGAAACGCAGGGGTCTGCAAACTCCCAGATTTTCCCGACAGGGTCTTTGAACGCACCATCGCCGTAAACCATTACTTCAACGTGGTGGCCCGTGCTCTCCTCTATCTTTTTTTGCACCTGGCTCACAAATTCAGAGCAGTTCCTCGGGAACAGCTTTACCTTCGTCTCTGTTGACTTATTTGAGCCTAGAAGACCGTAATCGGAATTGAAGCCGCTGCCGTCAATCGATTCACTCAAAATGTCATCAAGACCATAGATGCGTTCCCCTCCTGCGGCCTTCAAAAGCTTCTTGGTGCGCTGGCGTGAATGAATGTCGCACACCAGAACATTCTTCGCATAATTCAGAATCTCCTTCGGGTTATTGGCAAAAATAATCTCCGCCTCACTGCCCGCATTTTTTATAATTTGCTCATAATATTCGACATAATCAATGCCGGTGAATGTGTGGACAGAACGCCCGAAATACTTGCGATATTCGGCAAGTGTAAGAACATCTGTGAAAGGGTCAATTCCTGCGGTATCAAGCGCATCAAGTGAAACGAGCCCATTTCCCACTTCATCAGACGGATAAGTGAGCATAAGGATAACTTTTTTTGCTCCTTTTGCGATTCCGGTGAGGCATATGGCGAAGCGGTTGCGTGAAAGAATCGGAAAAATCACACCGATTTCCTCTCCGCCCAGCTTATTGCGCACATCTTTGGCAATTGCCTCAGTTGAGGCATAATTCCCCTGCGCGCGCGCCACAATTGATTCAGTAACAGCGATAACGTCTCTGTCATGCAAGGAAAAACCCTCGGCATCTGCCGCCTCAATAATGCTGCCGGTGACAATGCCTGCGAGGTCGTCTCCCTCACGAATGATAGGGCAGCGGATGCCCCTCGAAACCGTTCCAACTTTCCTCTCCACAAAATCAATCCTTTCTTTTACGTGCAAAACTCTTTGCCTTATTTATTCTATATAAAAATTGAATAAATGTCANNCAAAGTTTTTTTCAGAAAACAGTAATCTCAAACGCTTGTATCATGAATTATCCTTGGGAGCATCATTCATTTCTCCTTGCGTCAAATCTCAATTCTGTAGTTTTTTTGTGATATTCGCTTGATTTCTATCTTTCAATATGCTAAACTAAATCTAGTTTTGCAAGTTGGCGTTTCAAATCTTGCAATTTTATCAAAGTACCCTATGTTATGACTTTAGGAGGATAATATGTCATATGTGAGCAAGCAGTTGGAAATTTTAATGCAAAAAAACACCGGCGAGCCTGAATTCATTCAGGCAGTGAGCGAAGTTCTCGCCTCGTTAGAGCCGGTGATTAACGCACGACCGGAATATGAGGCGAATGGAATTTTAGAGCGCATTGTCGAGCCGGAGAGGCAGATTATTTTCCGTGTGCCTTGGGTGGATGACAGCGGCAAGGTGCAGGTAAATCGCGGGTTCAGAGTGCAGTTCAATTCTGCAATCGGGCCATATAAGGGCGGAATCCGCCTGCATCCGAGTGTGAATCTGGGTATTATCAAATTCCTGGGCTTCGAACAG
>DBCZ01000089.1:4507-11416 GCA_002293315.1 Ruminococcaceae bacterium UBA945 | reverse complement strand
TTCTGCCAGAGCTTCATGACTGAGCTTTATCGCCACATCGGCGCAGATACGGATATTCCGGCGGGCGATATTGGCACGGGCGCGCGTGAAATCGGCTATATGTACGGGCAATATAAGAGAATCCGCGATGTTTATGAGGGGGTTCTTACAGGCAAGGGGCTGACTTACGGTGGCTCGCTTGCAAGAACCGAGGCGACAGGATTCGGGCTGCTTTATTTCACGAATGCCATGCTTGCGAAGAACGGGCATTCCATCAGCGGAAAGACTGTTTCCATTTCAGGTTCGGGCAATGTTGCGATTTATGCCGCGCAAAAAGCCATTGAAATGGGCGCAAAGGTGGTCACGATGTCAGACTCCACCGGCTGGATTTACGACGCAGAGGGAATTGACTTGGCGGCGATAAAGGAGATTAAGCTCACTAACCGCGGCAGGCTTACGGAATATGGCAAATATCGCCCGAATGCCGAGTATCATGAGGGCAAGGGTGTGTGGTCTGTAAAATGTGACATTGCGCTGCCTTGCGCAACGCAGAATGAGCTTCATCTCGACGACGCGAAACAACTCGTCGCTAATGGTGTAATGACCGTCGCGGAGGGCGCGAATATGCCGACCACGCTTGAGGCGACCGAGTTTTTCCTCGAAAACAAGGTGCTTTTCGGTCCGGGCAAGGCTGCTAACGCCGGGGGCGTTGCGACATCGGCGCTTGAGATGAGCCAGAACAGCCAGAGGCTCTCATGGACATTTGAAGAGGTTGACTCGCGGCTCAGGCAAATCATGGAGAATATCTTCGCGAATGCGGACAGCGCCGCGGAGAAGTATGGGCACCCGAGGAACTATGTCGTCGGGGCAAATATTGCCGGCTTTGTGAAAGTAGCTGATACTATGATTGCACAGGGTGTGGTTTAAGCGCAGATTGACTGCCGGACAAATGTCCGGCAGTTTTGTTTTCTTGTAAGCTTTCAGAAAATGTGGTAGAATAACTTGGAATAAAATACGGCGCTCAGGCAAGAAGAACCACTGAAAAACAGCGGACCTGCCCATGCGCAACATAGCGAATATAGGAAAAATCTACCTCCTTTTTTCTCTGTCTCCCTGCCATAAGGCGGCCCTTTGGGCAAAGGGAAATAAAGTCACTGGAAAAAGCGGGAATAAAGTTTGAAGGGATGATTTTTTGTCTGAAACACAATTGAATATTAAAGATAAAGTCTTTGCGCGCGTGAGGTATTTCGCAAAGAGATGGTTCGTCAATGCCATGAGCGCCATGGCTTTGGGGCTTTTCTCGTCGCTGATTATCGGCCTCATTATCTCACAGCTCGGGAAGATTCCGGGGCTTGATTTTCTTCTGCCGTTCGCGGATATTATTTCAGCCGCCTCGCCTGTTGTCGGCGGAGCGATTGGAGCGTCCATTGCGGCGGGATTGAAGGCGAGACCGCTCGTGATTTTCTCGTGTGTGGCGGCGGGCGCCTTTGGCTATTCCGTAGGCGGACCCGTGGGCGCATATGTCGCCGCATTGGTAGGCGAGGAGCTGGGAAGCCTGGTCGCAGGGAAGACGCCGGTTGACGTTATCGTGACGCCAATTGTGACGATTATCACCGGATGCGTTGCAGGGCAATTGGTCGGCCCAGGAGTCTCCGGTTTGATGGACGGCCTGGGCGCGGTAATCAATTCCGCCACCACCTTGGCGCCGTTGCCGATGGGCATTGCGGTTTCGGCAATTGTCGGCCTTGTGCTGACCGCGCCGATAAGCTCGGCCGCGCTGTGTATCATGCTCAATCTTGAAGGATTAGCCGCGGGCGCGGCGGTTGCCGGCTGCTGTGCGCAGATGATAGGCTTTGCGGTAACGAGCTTCCGTGATAACCGCTGGGGCGGCTTCTTCTCGCAGGGCTTGGGAACTTCAATGCTGCAGTTCGGCAACATCATGCGCAAGCCGGCAATATGGCTTGCTCCGACACTGGCCTCAATGGTCGTCGGACCGCTTTCCACCTGTGTTTTTCAGCTTGAGAACACCGCGACGGGCGCCGGGATGGGCACAAGCGGTTTAGTCGGGCAATTTGGTGCTTTTGCCGCCATGCCTGAAGCAAATCCGTGGATTCTGCTGTTGCAAATTGCTTTTCTTCATTTTATTTTGCCTGCCGCACTGGCGCTTGCCTTTGATTTCATTTTCAGAAGGCTGGGCTGGGTAAAGGACGGCGACATGAAGCTGAACCTCACATAACAACGCGAATAGTCTTATAAAAACATAGATGGCGGTGCAAATGCACCGCCATCTATGTTTTGTGATATTATGAAAGGAATCTCGAAATTACACAGTAGAAAGGTCCCACTCCTCGTGAATCTTGGGGACGTCGCTGATGAGGCGCTTCGTGTAGGCTGCCTGCGGCGTGATTATCACGCTCTCTGCCGAGCCCGATTCCACGAACTTGCCGTGCTCCATGATGTATACCGTGTCTGATACATAATATGCCAGACCGATGTCATGCGTGATGAAGATAATCGTCATGTCTATCTCGTCTCTCAGCTTCAGCAGCATGTCAAGTATCGTAGCCCTTGAGCACGCGTCTACCATTGACGTAGGCTCGTCAGCTATCAGAATCTTCGGCTTCATCAGGAAGATGCGCGCTATCATCAGCCTCTGCATCTGGCCGCCCGAAAGCTCAAACGGATACTTGTTCGTCAGCTCTGCGTACTTCAGGTTTACGAACGAGCATGCCTCCGTCATCATCTCCACCTTCTCCTCCTGGCTCTTGTGCTTCATCCCCATGAGGTTGATGCAGTCTATCAGAAGGTCGTCTATCTTGTTGAAGATGTTGAATGATGAGAACGGGTCCTGGAACACCGCCTGGATTCCCTGCCAGTATTCCTTCTTCTTCTTGTGTGATGATATGTCTCTCGGCTGACCGTTGTAATACATCTCTCCCTCGGTTACGCCTATCAAGCCCAAAATCATCTTCGCGATCGTCGTCTTACCCGAGCCCGACTCTCCAACGATTGAGATTACCTCGCCCGCGTGAAAATCGAAATCCACTTTGTCTACCGCCACATTTCTCGACTTTCCATATCCGAACACTCTCGTGATTCCTACGCCCTTGAGCACGGAATCGCCTTTTTTTATCGTCACTTTATTCTCACTCATCTTCTCACTCATCTCTTCCGTACACCTCCTTCAGATACTCCACGTCATGGATGCAGCGGTACATGCGCCCGTCTCTGAATTCCTTCTCCGGCACATCATAGGTTCTGCACTCCAGTTTCGCATACTTGCATCTTGCTGCGAATCTGCAGCCGTCCGGCGGATTCTTCAGGTTCGGCGGCGTTCCCGGTATCGCCTCCAGCTTCACTTCTCTCGTTCCCGCTTCAGGCACGATTATCGAGCCCATCAAGCCCTTTGAGTACGGGTGCACCGGGTCGAACACCATCTCCTTTGCCGAGCCCTTCTCCACTATCTGACCGGCATACATGACCATGATGTCGTCTGTTACGTTGTACAGCAGCGGCAGCTCATGCGTGATGAATATCATTGATTTGATGAAGCCTTTTTCCATCAGCTCTCTCATCATCTTGATTACCATCTTCTGCGATGTTACGTCCAGCGCCGACGACGGCTCGTCTGCTATCAGCACCTTAGGCGACAGTATCGTCGATATCGCGATTACCGTTCGCTGTTTCATTCCTCCCGAAAGCTCCACCGCGTGTCTCTGCAGCACCTCGGGCGGCAAGCCCAGCACCTTGAACCGCTCTACCGCCATGTCATAGATTTCTTTCTTGCTCTTCTTCGGGTCATGTGCGTGGATTACGTCTTCCACAAATCGGATTATCTTCTGCGTCGGGTTCAACGCGTTCATCGCAGCCTGCGGGATATATGCTATCTCGTTACCGAGTATGCTTTTCCTCACTTCGTCCGGCTTCATTCCGGAGATATTCACTCCGTCTATGATGATGTCTCCGCTTGTGTAGTGCAGCGGCGAGAAGTAGTATCCCATCAGGCTCAATGCCAGCGTTGACTTTCCGCAGCCGCTCTCTCCCGCGATTCCCAGCGACTTTCCCTCTTCTATCTTTAGAGATACGTGGTCTACCGCGTATACGTCTTCGTTAAATCTCGTTACATATTTTGTCGTCAGCTCTTTGACCTCTAACATTACTTTTCCCATTTTTTCTCTCCTCCCTTAGCTGTCTCTCAACTGCGGATTGAATACCTGGTCTAATCCTGTGTTCATTAGGTTCAGCGAGAACGAGATGAATGCGATGGAGAGAATAACCGGCAGGAACGCCCACCACGCACCAACTTGCCAAGCCGAGAATTTTTGAGACCAGTTCATCATTAGACCCAGCGTAGCAACCTCTGTTGTTGACGGGCCAAGGCCGAGCATTGAGAGCTGTGCCTCTGCAAGGATTCCCGAGGAAATCTGGAGAATCAGAGCCATTACAACATATGAAGCCACATAGGGAAGAATGTCGCGCAAAATAATCTTCGGCATGCTGTGGCCGGAAAGCTTCGAAAGATTGACGTGGTCACGGTTTCGGAGCGAAATAACCTGCGAGCGCACCGAACGGCACGTCCACGGCCAGGCTGTGAATCCGATAACCATGGCAACAACCTCGACGCCTCTAGCACTCGAGCTGATTGAGTTGGAGATGAGAATCAACAGAACAAAGCTCGGAATAACCGTGAAAAGGTTCGTAATGAATGTAATCAGGTTGTCAACAAGACCGCCGACATAACCTGCAAGAAGCCCGAGCGCAAGGCCGATAGCCGTCGCTATGAGACCGGCAATCAAGCCGACTCTAAGTGACGTCAGAATCGCCGATGTGAGCTCTGTGAGAACATCACGTCCGAAGTTATCGGCACCAAGCGGGAATGTGAAGGTGTTGGCGACGTCGTTTACATTGATGAATCTTTTATAATCAATAGTTCCGGTCACTTCCAAACCGTCTTCGCCCTGCTCGGCAATTGTCACACCTGTTACCGAGAGAACCGATTTAACTCTTATGTCAATTCTTTTATACTCTTCTCTTGCTGATGTTAACATGCCCTGAACAACCAACGTCGGGTCATATGTTGAGTTCCATGTATTGATAAGTGTCTCAATATCGTCTGCTGAAAGCTCCCCTGCGGCGACGCCGCCGTTATCTTCCAGCCATGTAATCATCTTCTGCTTTTCATCCGCTGTGAGAGCATCCTCAATTCTGTTCTCTACAATCGGCAATTCAAGCGTCAGCTGTCCGCCGGTATCCCTTACGGCATCCTCGATATTTACATATGTGCCCGGCGCCGTAAACGGAGCCTTGGAAATAGACTGCATCGGGCCGACGGAAGAAATTAGCGGATAAAATATAGCCATCAGCAGTATAATCATGAAAATGATAAAGCCTACAATGAATTTCGGTGAACGAAATACTTGTTTTATTTGGTGCAGCATAGCTTACCTCCTAATTTATAATAATCAATAATAGTAGAACGCCTCATATCACGAATCCTGCTGTGCCGCTTTAACACGCGGGTCAATGACGCCGTAAAGTATCTCAATAACGAGATTTGCGACAAGCACCATCAAGGTTATAATGAGCGTACTACCGGAAATAAGCGGATAATCGCCACCTGTGATACCGGCGAGCAATGTCGTTCCTATTCCGGGATAACTGAATATCGTTTCAGCAACGATATTGCCGCCTATCATCGTGCCAAGAGACAGTGCAAGGCCTGTGACCTGCGGGAGCATCGCATTACGGAAAACGTAACCGATTATCTTTCTGTCCTTGATGCCGAGGAAACGACTGTACTTAACGTAGTCAGCGTTAAGCTCATAAATTGACATTGACCTCATGCCGATTGCCTGTCCGCCGATTGTGATGAGAATAATCGAGAAGAACGGCAAAGCGTAGTGAGAAATCAATGACACAATAAACTCCGGTGTGAAGGAAGGCAAGAGGTCGTAACCATACCCTCCTGACAACGGCGCGATTTTTAAAGTTACGGCAAATACCCAAACCATGATAATTGCCATTCCGAAAGCCGGCATGTTGCTCAGGAACATAAACAAGGGCATAACCGCCTTATCGAAGCCTTTTCGCAGATAGGCCGCGACGGCGCCCAAAATATTTCCTATAAACCACCCGACCAAAATTGCCGGAATCTGCAGTGCGAGCGTCCAAATTACAGACTCACCTATAACATCCGTAACAGGCCTCGGATACTGAGTGAACGAAGTACCCAAATCGCCCTTAAAAAGATTGCCGACATAGGTTAAAAACTGCTCCGGCAAAGATTTATCCAATCCAAATCTCTCATAGTATTGTTGCTCAATTTGCTGAATAGCCGATGCATTTGTCATGCCAGTGGTTGCTTCGTTGACAATTGCCCTGACAGGGTCACCGGGCATCATGCGCGGAAGAAAGAAGTTAAGAGCAACGGCTATAATCAGAGTTAGAACGTACCAAGCAACCTTCTGACCATAGTATTTTACATATCCTTTCAACACCATCACCTCATAGTCTAATTTTTGCGCTACCCCTCATAGATTGTAGATAGCTTTAGAATAGCAAATAGTAAGGAAGCGGCCGTGATTTATTAACTTAATCACGGCCGCCTGCCTTTCTACTTTAAGAATTCAAGCTGAATTCAGTTTTTAATAATTAGCCAACAAGATGGAGATTGTACAGAGCAGCATATCCATAGCCGTCAGAAACGAGCTGCGGAGGAATGTCTGTTCCGTCGCCATCAAACTGGAAGCCTGTCCAGACTGTCTCGTTTGCAGTGTGGAACAACGAGGGTCTGTACATGAGAGCAACGATGGGCTTCTGCTCAAGAAGGAATCTTGAAATTTCCGTATAAGTTTCCTTAAGAACAGCCTCATCTGTCTCAAGAGCTGCCTCAGCGATCATTGTGTTAATCTCATCGTTCTGCATTCTGTG
>DBCZ01000089.1:963-4457 GCA_002293315.1 Ruminococcaceae bacterium UBA945 | reverse complement strand
GTTCATGATGATTGTGAAATCGCCTGTCTGAAGAGCATCTGTCCAAACAGCAGCTTCAACAAAGTTTGTTCTGATGTCAAGACCGATATTTGCTCCGGCAGCGGCAACGATTTCAAGTGAAGCTTCCCAGTCAGACCAGCCCTTCGGGCACATAGCCGTGAACTCAAGCTTCGTTCCGTTATACTCACGGAAACCGTCGCTATCGCTGTCAACTATGCCTGCGTCATCAAGAATCTGATTTGAACGCTCATAGTCCATGCTTCCCCACTGGAGGTCAGCAAGTGCAGCGTTATCGATGTACTTCTGCTCGCCTTCAAGCGGAACAGCGATTGAACGGGGAGCATCTGCGAATGTCGGTGAATAGCCGTACATGGCGCTCTCGTTGATCTGATCATAGTCTATCGCGTAAGCAATGGCTTCACGGACTGCGAGCTGATCAAGGCCGGGAGCTGTTGTATTGAACCAAATTGAAGGAATCGACGCACTCTGATAGCAAAGCGGTGCGGGGAGGTATGTTGAAACAGGGAGACCTTCCTCTTCCCACATTGCGGGAACGCCTGACATGAACTGCTGAGCAATGTCAACTTCGCCGAGGCGGAAGGCTGACGCGCCGCTGTCGTTGTCCTTAAAGATGTTGTGAGCTATGAACTTCGGCTCAGCGAGCTTGCCCCAAACGCCGTCTGCCTGTGCACCCCAGTAGCTGTCATTTCTCTGGAGAACAAGCTTCTGTGACGAATAGAACAGCGGGCCGTAAGCGCCTGAATATACGAGGTCAAACATCTGGTCATTCTTGAAGCCTTCGAAGTCGTCGCCATATGTGGCGAGCTTGCCGTCGATATAAGCCTTCTGCAGGACATAGACCTTCGGGAGATATTCAAGCATCTTCAGCGGGTTATGGTTTTCTGTATTAGCTACGAATGTGACAGTGCTAGCATCAACAACATTTACAGCCGAGATATACTGGCCATAGTCTGTTCCTGTGCCTGACGCCGATGCCACGTGAGCGTCAAACGTCGCCTTGACGTCATCAGCTGTAACAGCTGTGCCGTCGCTCCATTTTGCCGCAGGATTCATCTTAACCGTAAGCTCTGTTCTGTCGGCATTCCACTCGGGCTGGTCAACAGCGAGAAGCGGATGAAGGCCACCTGTGCTCTGGTTGTACATGTACAATGTCTCATAAACGAGTTCGCGGGCAAGGTCAGACTGTCCGACGACCATACCGTTGTTTGAGTTTGATGAGAACGGGTTGTTGTTTATCGGAGAACCCCACTGAATACCATTGTAATACAATGTTTCATTTCTGGGAGTTTCTACTGATGTACCGAAAACAACTTCTTCCGGCTCGCCCTCAGACTCAACGGGCTCTTCCGGGACACTCTCCGGCTCTGATTCGACCGGCTCTTCGGGTGTGCTCTCGACGATTGCTGGTGTAGACTCAGCCGCCGGTGTGCTGCTTGCAGGAGCAGGGTCGCCGCAAGCAACTAAAGCAAATGACATGACAAGTACCAATGCAAGTGCTAAAAGTTTGCGCCAATTTTTCATAATTGACATCCTCCTTAAAATAAGTGTGGATTGCTCCACAGTTTATACGGGGAACTCGTTTTTGTGCTTATTCACCAAAAGCAAAAAAATGATGATTTCCCTCTTCGGGAGAATGATACCACCAATTACTGTAAAAAGCAAGCTTTTTCATTTATTTTTCGGTCATAATTTGGTTACAAATATGTTACAACGCCACAGTTTTAGAGGCGCCTCTCAAAATTTATATGTGGATAATGACAGCATATCTGTTTTTCCAGTGAAATCCAAAAGTTTTGAATGCAAAAACTGCATTTGCCGGCACGGCTTTGTATATTATCTACAAAAGCATTAAAAAGCGCCGGAGTCCCCTCTTTCCGGAAAAGTTCGGCGCTATACTATTTATAATATGACTCGGAGGAGGTTAAAATATCACCGAACGCGCCTCTGTGTTCTCCGGCTTTCCGGCGTCTAAAATGAAATCCTCGCCGTTTATGAAGCCCGCCTTGATTAGCGTTTCAAATGAGGCATTGAGCGCAATTTGGCGCGTGTTGTTCTCCCTGCTGAGGTGTGCCAGGAAAAAGCGCGTCGTGCCGCCTTCGGCGAGCTTCGGCAGAAGCCCCGCACAGGCCTCGTTTGAAAGATGGCCGCGCTCGGAGAGGATTCGCTGCTTCAGATAATACGGGTATCCGCCCGTTTTCAGCATGTTTATGTCATGGTTTGATTCGATTACGGCGAAATCCGCGCCCAGCAGGTTTTCCTCAACCTCTTCGGAAATATAGCCGAGGTCCGTCGCGACGGTCAGCGTTTTGCCGTCCGCCGTCTTGATTCTATAGCCGCTGCCCTCCGCGCAGTCGTGAGAGGTGCGGAAGGAGTTAATCGTCATATCTCCAAGCTGTAAATCTTCTTCCATATCATAGAGGCTCACTTCGCCGTTTGTCTGATTTTTCAGCTCCCTGAGCGTGCCCTTTGAGGCGAAGACCGGTATGCTGTGCTTCTTTGCGAAGACGCGCAGGCCGCTTGTGTGGTCTGTATGCTCATGCGTGACGAGTATCCCCTGCACCGCCGAGGTTTCGATTCCGCAAGCCTTCAGCATATTGTCAAGCTGACGCGCGGTACGGCCTGCGTCCACCAGCACACCCGACGTCTTTGAGCCTATATAATAGCTGTTGCCGGAGCTTCCGCTGAACAGCGGACAAAATCTTGCCATGGAAAAAACCTCTTGCTTTCAAAGAAAAATGCCCCGATAAGGGCAATTGACAATTGATAGTGAGCGTAGCGACGCACGAAGTGTATAATTGACAAATAAGGGCATTAAGGGCTCATGTAGGGAGCGACGACTCGGCGCTCCGATAAAGGCAGTTGAGAATTGATAGTAAGGGTAACTGAGAATTACACCTAAAATTGTAGCGCGAAGCGCAAACAATAACTATCGATTATCAACTATCCACTTTCAACTGCCTTTCAACTTATTCTCTCAATCGCTGAGACTTCGGGCTTTTGGCTTCTGAAGATATCTGCGCCGACGCGCACAAGCTTTTCAGCCATGTTCTCGTACCCGCGCTCTATATAATGTATCTGCTCTATCTGCGTTGTGCCCTTGCTCATCAGCCCCGCAATAACCATCGCCGCGCCGGCACGTAAATCCATGGCTCTGACGGGAGCGGCCTTCAGGAACTCAACGCCGTCTATCGTGGCGACCTTGCCGCTGACGGAAATCTGCGCGCCCATTCTTCTGAGCTCATCGACGTATTTGAACCTGTTGCCCTCCCAAACGCTCTCGTTGAGCAGGCTTGTTCCCTTTGCCACGGCGAGAAGCACGGCAATCTGCGGCTGCATATCAGTCGGGAAGCCCGGGTGCGGCATCGTTTTGACATTGCATTTGCGCAGCGGGGCATCACGTATAACACGCACGGAGTCATCGCCCTCTTCAATCTGCGCACCCATTTCTTCAAGCTTAGCCGAGATGGATTCCA
>DBCZ01000089.1:0-942 GCA_002293315.1 Ruminococcaceae bacterium UBA945 | reverse complement strand
GCCGCCATATATGTTCCGGCCTCAATCTGGTCGGGAATTATCGAATAAGATGTGCCGCGCAGGCTGCTCACGCCATGGATTCTTATTGTATCCGTGCCCGCGCCGCGTATATCAGCGCCCATTGAGTTGAGAAAGTTTGCGAGGTCAACTATATGCGGCTCTCTGGCGGCGTTTTCAATCGTCGTTAAGCCTTTTGCCTTTACAGCGGCCAGAATGATGTTCATCGTAGCGCCGACAGTAACGACATCGAGATAGACGCTTGCGCCTTTGAGCTCCTGCGCTTCGAGGGAAATCATGCCGTCATGAAGGCTGTGAGTTCCGCCGAGAGCCGTGAAGCCCTTGAGGTGCATGTCAATCGGCCGAACGCCGAAATTGCACCCGCCCGGCAACGGCGCCACTGCCTTATTGCTTCTACCGAGCAGCGCGCCGAGGAAATAGTATGAGGCCCTTATGCTTTTGCCGAATTCATACGGAACGGTGTCTGTATCGACGGTGCGCGGGTCTATCTCAACCGTATTGCGGTCAAGATAGCGCACGCCGGCGCCCATTTCCGAAAGAATATGCGTCATTGTTTTGACATCGGAGATGTCCGGAATATTCTCGATTATACAGGGAGAATCTGCCAGAATCGTGGCAGGAATAATCGCGAGGGCGGCGTTCTTTGCCCCGCTGATATTGATTTCTCCGTAAAGCTTGTTTCCGCCCTTGATGATGTATTTATCCAAATTAACACTTCCCAACAGGTTTTTAACGAGCATATAGAGTAACAAAATAGTTACAAAATATAGTATCATGTTTTGTATGAAAAGTCAAATCTGACAGTTGATAATTGACAATAATCACAGCGCCGCACGTAGCACATATTTGAAAACAAACGGGCGGGCATGGAAAGCGCCCCCGTTGGGCAACTCCTACAAGAATAAAACACCCGTCGCTTCGCGC
>DBCZ01000016.1:370-11906 GCA_002293315.1 Ruminococcaceae bacterium UBA945 | reverse complement strand
AAATCAAATCTGTCGAGAAGCGGACCCGAAACCTTTGAAAGATACTTGTCTACCATTCTTGAAGAGCAGGTACAGGGGCGCGAAGGATGCCCGAAATATCCGCAGGGGCAGGGGTTCATCGCGGCGACGAGCATGATATTGCACGGATATTCAATCGTGCTGTTGGCACGGGAAATCGTGACCTTACCGTCCTCAATCGGCTGCCGGAGGACCTCCATCGCGCCACGCGAGAATTCCGGCAGCTCATCCAGAAACAGCACGCCGTTGTGCGCCAGCGAGATTTCACCCGGGCGCGGTATTGTTCCGCCGCCGGACAACCCCGCCGTGGAAACTGTGTGGTGCGGCGAGCGAAAGGGTCGCTCGTCTATGAGCGAGCCGCCGGTTTTTATCAGCCCTGCAACCGAGTGCAGCTTAGTTGTTTCAATTGATTCCTCAAACGTCATCGTCGGCATAATCGAGGGAATGCGCTTGGCGAGCATGCTTTTGCCCGAACCAGGCGGGCCGATAAGCAGAATATTATGCCCTCCCGTTACGGCGATCTCAATCGCGCGCTTTGCATCATTTTGCCCTTTTACATCGGAGAAATCAGTGAGCTCATCAGTGCTTTTGCGGGCGCTTTTCTGCGCCTTGGCGGCGGGAATCAGCTTCTTTCCCGAGAGATGCTCGAGAAGCTCGGAGACCGTGTGGAGCGGGTATATTTCTATTCCCGCCACAACTGCCGCCTCACTTTCATTGACAGCGGGGATAAACGCGCGCTTGAAGCCCAGCTCCTTCGCGCGGATAATCATCGGAAGAATACCCCGCACACTGCGCACCTCGCCCGCAAGCGAAAGCTCGCCGATGAACACGGCGTCATCTGTTTCTGCGCTGAACTGCCTTGAGGCCTTCAGAAGAGAAATGAGAAGCGGCAAATCGTAAATCGGCCCTTCCTTGCGCTTGTCTGCCGGTGCAAGGTTCATCGTGATACGGCTCACGGGAAAATCAAAGCCGCAGTTTTTCAACGCGGCACGCACTCTGTCACGAGATTCCTTAACGGCGGCATCGGGCAGCCCGACAAGCTCAAATGCCGGCAATCCTGCGGAGAGGTCGGCCTCAACCTCCACCAGAAAAGCGTTCAAGCCAAAAAGACCAATGCTGAAAGTTTTTGCAACCATTAGAAATTCTCCTCAAAGTATAGCTTTGGTAAATTATATTCCATTTTGTCGAATAAAGCAAACAAGTGGAAATGTAGAGGAAGGAAATGTCACGCAAAGCGGTGACGAATCCTGGCGAGAAATCACGATAAATTCATAATGAAATAAATCACTGGGGGAGATTCAAGTACCGCCAAATCCCATTTTTTATCTAAATGTGAATATTTTCCTTGACTAATAGAACCTAAAGATAGTATGATAAGCTAAAGAGTTATAAGAGGTAAGTTTTGTGGATTATTTTGAGCTTGCAGACGAAGAGCTGGCGGCAGAGATAAAAGAAGGTAATTTCATTGCTTTCAATGAGCTTTCAAACAGGTATAAAAGCCTGATTGAATATAAAGTATCCTTGATTGAAAAGAAGCATTCACCCGCTGTTGACGATTATATCCAAGAAGGGTATCTCGGGCTTTTCTTCGCGGCGAAATCCTTCAATGCCGCCGTAGGTGCGAGCTTTCGGACATTCGCTTCTGTCTGCGTGCAGAACAGGATAATCTCGGCCAAGAGGAAAAGTGAGAGCAAAAGGCACAGCCCGCTCAATTCTTCGCTGCCGATTGAATCCGCCGAAGTCATTAAGCTTTCGGATAACGAGCGGCCGGAAGAGATACTTGAGCTCAAGGAAAGCTATCTCCGTTGGGTAAAATCCTTTGAGGAAAAGCTGACGCCGCTTGAAAGAAAAGTGCTTTTCGTTTATCTTTCGGGCATGAAGAGAAGTGAGGTTGCGAAGAAGGCGGGCATTGAGCTGAAATCCTATGACAACGCTCTGCGTCGCCTGAGGAAAAAGCTGAAATAGTGTTAGGAAGCTGCATTGCAGCCTAAAATATCAGACGGCAGAAGCCGCCAGAATAAACCAAAGTGAGGTATAACCATGTACGAAGACAAGACCCTAATCTGCAAGGATTGCGGAAATGAGTTCACGTTTACTGCGGGTGAACAGGAGTTCTTCGCAGAACGGGGGTTTGAAAACGAACCCCAGAGGTGCAAAGTTTGCCGTGATGCCAAAAAAGCGGCAGTCAGAGCAAATCGCACAATGCATACTGCGGTTTGTGCGAGTTGCGGAAAAGAGGCGCAGGTTCCTTTTGAGCCGCGTGAAGATAGGCCGGTATACTGCAGCGAGTGCTTCGCAAGCATGAAAGAGGCCTAAGTTTTTACCTTTTGTGGGGCTGTGGTGCAATTGCATTCGCAGCCCTTTTTCTTTGTCGTTTAATAATATGGAGCATTGGCGAAAAACACTTGAAAAATGAGCATTTTTGATATATACTTAACTTGAGTAAAAACAAGGAGGAATAATCATGGCTGCAATCACAAAAGACACAATAATCGGCGATATTCTCGACATGGACCAAGGCACCGCGCCCTTCTTCCTCGCAATGGGAATGCATTGCCTCGGCTGCCCTGCCTCAAGGGGCGAAAGCCTTGAGGAAGCTTGCATGGTGCATGGCGTCAATGCCGATAAGCTCGTTGGCGAAATAAACGGATATCTCGCAAATAAGTAAACAATGAAATTATTCTGCCGCTTGGAGGAATCCCGGCGGCAATAATTTTGCTTCGGGTGAATTATGAGAGAACTTTTCAGCTTGGGTGAGCGCCTTTCTTCCTGCGCGGAACTTGTAAGAAGCGGCGCAAGGCTCGCCGATATAGGCACAGACCATGCAAAGCTTCCCGTCTGGCTCATAAAGAGCGGCAAGATTCCTTTCGCCATAGCCTCTGATCTGCGCAAAAAGCCGCTTGAGGCCGCCGAGTCCACGGCGAAGAAATACGGCGTTTTGGATAAAATCGAGCTGCGCCTGTCTGACGGGCTTCACGCATACTCTCCACATGAGATTGACGATATAATAATCGCCGGCATGGGAGGAGAGCTGATTCTCAAAATCATCTCAGAGGCAGCGTGGCTTCAGAGCAAACTCTATCGCCTTATCCTCCAGCCTATGTCAATGGTGGCCGAGCTGCGGGCGGGGTTATCGCATCTGGGCTTCAGAGTAATTGAAGAAAGAACCTCGCTTGAAAATGGCAAGGTATACTCTGCCTTTTCTGCAGGATTTACGGGCGAGGCGGGTTATGATGAAATATTCCTGCACATGGGGAAAATCAGCCCGCAGGACGCATATGCTAAGCCCTATGCTGAGAAGGTGATAAAAGATTTGCGAAACCGAATGAACGCTTTCAAAGAGAGTGACACAGAATATATAAAAATCGGCGGGATTATTTCCGCTATAAATGACAAATATATAGGAGGGAATCATGGCAAGGATAAGTGAAATCTATGACGCGATTGACAGGGCAGCCCCATTTGCCTCTGCAATGGAGTTTGACAACGTCGGCCTGCTCGTCGGCGACCCTTCCGCCGAGGCGCACCGTGTTCTTCTCGCGCTGGACATAACCCCGCAGGTCATCGAAGAGGCCGCGGCAAAGAATTGCAACCTCATCATTAGCCATCATCCCGTAATCTTCACGCCGATGAGAGATCTGAAAAGCACGGATATTCCCTATCTTCTCGCAAAGCATAGCCTCTCCGCTATCTGCTGCCACACGAACTTGGACATTTCACCGCACGGCGGCGTGAATGTTGCGCTCTGTGAGGCATTGGGGCTGAAGCATATTAGGGGAGAGCATGAGTTCGGCGAGGGTTATCTCATCTATTCCGGCGAGCTCACTTGCGCAATGAAGCCTGAGGAATTCGCCGAGCATGTTAAAACAAGGCTCGGTGTGCGGCATTTACGCTTCAAGGCGGGCGGCAGAGAAATTAAGAAGGTCTGCGTGGCGGCGGGGCAGGCAGGCGAGTGGGCGGAGGAAGCCGCGAAGTACGGCGACGTTTTCGTCTGCGGAGAGATTAAGCACCACGAAGAGCTTATTGCCGCGCGGCTTGATATTACGGTAATCGCGGCCGGGCATTATGAAACAGAACGAATCTATGAGCCTATGCTCTGCGAATATCTGAAAAATAACGTCAGCGGCACAGGCTTCATCATTTCCGAAGCCGAAAGACCGCCAATGGAGATAATTTGAGGGAAATATGGCATTAGACGGCGCTTTTTTAAGGCATATCAAAAGTGAAATAGAAGCAGAAATCCTTGATGGCAGAGTGGATAAAATCCATCAGCCCAACAAGGATGAGCTTGTTATATCAATCCGCACGAGAGAGGGCGCGCACCGCCTGCTTCTTTCGGCGCGCGCGAATAATCCGCGGGTTAATCTAATCGGCGAGGNNAAAACCCGGAGCACCCGCCTATGTTCTGCATGCTTCTGCGCAAACGCCTGCAGGGCGCACGGCTCGTTGAAATCAATCAGCCCGGGCTTGAACGCGTGATGCATTTCACTTTTGAGGCGACGAATGAGCTCGGCGACAGGGTGAAGCTGATTTTAAGCATAGAGATAATGAGTAAGTACAGCAATATAATTCTCACAGATGAAAACGGAGTAATCATAGATGCCCTTAAGCGTGTGGATGCCGAGATGTCGTCGCAGCGTCTGGTGCTGCCGGGGCTAGAATACGCGCTTCCCCCCGCGCAGGATAAGCTGAATATGCTTGAAACCAAGGCCGCCGATTTCCTCGCGCGCATAAAGGCGCTGCCAAAGGACACAGAGCTTTCCAAGGCGATTCTCTCCGTGCTTCAGGGCGTTTCACCCGTAGTGTGCAGAGAGCTTGAATATCAGGCGGGAAGAGGGCGCGAGCTGTCTTCAAAAACCATGAGCGACGAAGACGCCTTTCGGCTGGGCTTCTTCTATCAGAAGCTCAAAGAGACTTTGGAGGAAACCGCAGGAAAGCCATACATGATTGCCGATAAAAACGGCAAGCCGATGGATTTTTCCTTCATTGAGATACACCAATTCGGCACCTCGGCCGTTGTGAGGAGCAGCGAAAGCTTCTCAGGCCTTCTTGAAGCCTTCTACAGCGAGAGAGACAAGCTTGAGCGCATGAAGGTGAAGGAGCAGGATTTGCTTAAGCTGCTCTCAAATCTCTATGAGCGCACCTCGCGTAAAATCAACAACCAACGCGCCGAGCTTGAAAAATCCATTGACAGAGAAAGCCTTAAGGTAAAGGGTGACTTGCTAAGCGCAAATTTGTACGCAATTGAAAAAGGTGCAAACTCAGCGGCGCTTCTCAATTTCTATGACGAAAGCCAGAGCATAATGGAGATAAAGCTGAATCCTGCGCTCACCCCCCAGCAGAACGCACAGAGATATTATAAAGAATACAGCAAAGCGAAGACGGCTGAAATCAAGCTTAAAGAGCAGATATCGTTGGCTGAGGCGGAGCTTCTCTACATTGATTCCGTGTTTGAATCGCTTTCGCTCGCACAGAATGAACGTGACCTCTCCGAGATAAAAACAGAGCTGGCCGACGAAGGTTATCTGCGGATAATCAGGAAAAAACGTGAAAAACAGAGCAAACAAAGCGAGCCGCTCAGCTTCACGGTTACAGATGGCTTTACGGTGCTCGTTGGGAGAAACAACACGCAAAATGACAGGCTCACGCTCAAAACGGCAGGGAAGCTGGATTACTGGTTTCACACGAAAAATATCCCCGGCTCTCACACCGTGCTGCTCACAAACGGCAAAGAGCCCGGCGAACAGGCGATGCAGGACGCCGCGAACCTTGCGGCCAAATACAGCCGGGGCAAAGAGGCAGCTCAGGTTGCGGTGGATTACACACAGGTGAAGAACGTCTCGAAGCCTCACGGCGCAAAGCCGGGCATGGTAATCTACAATAACTTCAAGACCATCTATGGAAATCCATTGATATAAAACAGGAGGTAATTATGAGAATTCTTGTTACNNCCATACGTGCATTGCGCTTCTTTCCGAGGGGCATGAGGTGGTCATCGCCGATAATCTTTCAAACAGCAGTAGAATAGGTGTTGAGAGAATTGAAGAGCTTTCCGGGAAAAAGGTGACCTTTTACGAGTATGACATCTGCGACAAGTCCTTGGTAGACGAGCTTTTCAGTAAAGAGAAAATCGACGCCGTTATTCACTTCGCGGCGCTGAAAGCTGTGGGTGAATCCGTTGAAAAGCCGCTCGAGTATTATGAGAATAACCTAATCTCCACACTCAATTTACTTGACTCTATGCAAAAGCACGGCGTGATGAAATTCATTTTCAGCTCTTCAGCGACGGTTTACGGCAATCCGCAGAAGCTGCCCGTAACTGAGGATATGCCGCTCTCGTGGCTTAATCCTTATGGTGCGACGAAGGTCATGATTGAGCAAATATTGACCGATTTCGCATACGCGAACAAGAGCTTCAAGGCGGTTGCGCTTCGATATTTCAATCCGGCGGGCGCACACAAAAGCGGGAAAATCGGCGAAGACCCGAATGGCATACCGAACAATCTTTTCCCGTTTGTCGCGCAGTTTGCTTCGGGCAAGAGAGATAAGCTCATGGTATTCGGCGATGATTACCCCACACCCGACGGCACCTGTATACGCGACTATATCCATGTCATGGATTTGGCCGAGGGTCACGTTGCGGCGCTCAAGGCCTTTGACAGCGATAAAAACATGAATGTCTATAATCTCGGCACAGGCAAGGGCTCGTCTGTCTTTGATATAATTAAGGCCTTCTCAAAGGCTTGCGGCAGAGAACTCGAATATGAAATTGGCCCGAGGCGCCCGAATAACGCCGACGCGCCTGCGTCATATGCGGATTGCTCTAAGGCGGCGCGTGAGCTGAACTGGGAAGCCAAGAGAAGCCTTGACGAGATGTGCGAGGATTCATGGCGCTGGCAGACGGAGAACCCAAATGGATTTGAATAATGTAAAAATCGTGCTTGCGTCGCAGTCGCCGAGCCGAAAGCTTCTCTTCGACAGAGCGGGCATCTCCGTCGAGGTGGTGGTCTCCGGCGCAGACGAATCCGTGCCGGCTGATTTCACTCCAGCCGAGATGGTAAAAGAGCTCGCCAAAAGAAAGGCCGAAGCCGTTTTGCATCTCTGCGAGGGCAAGCTTATTATCGCGGCAGATTCTATTGTCTCGATAGATAACAAGGTGCTGGGCAAGCCCAAAAGCCTTGAAAAGGCGAGAGAGATGATTGCGTACCTCTCAGGCAAGACCCACAAGATTTTCACCGGCGTGTGCATAATGTACGGCGGCAGGCAGGAGAACTTCTGCTCTGTAACCGACGTCACCTTTTACGCCCTCACAGATGCTGAGATAGACGAATACATCAAAACCGGCGAATCTATGGGCAAGGCGGGTTCTTACGGCATTGAGGGCAAGGGCATAATGCTGATTGAGAGGATAAACGGAGACTACTCGAATATAGTAGGGCTGCCGATGGCAGAGACCTTAAGAAGAATAAGGAAAATGACGAATTGAGGTTGAGATGGACATCAAAACGGCGATGGAGCGCGCGGAGGAGCTGAGAAAGAAAATCAGCTATTATGCAGAGAAATATTACACCGAGGACACCTCGGAGATAAGCGACTATGATTATGATATGCTCTACAGAGAGCTTGAAAAGCTTGAGGAGGAGTTCCCGCAGATAATCACACTTGATTCGCCTACGCAGAAGGTGGGCGGCGAAATCTATAATAATTTTGAGCCTGTGGTACATCAGGTTCACATGGAAAGCCTGCACGATTCCTTTTCTGACGACGAGCTTCGCGATTTTGACAGAAAGGTGCGCGAGGTTGTGGAGAACCCTGAATATATCGTCGAGCCGAAGTTCGACGGGCTTTCGGTCGCGCTTGAATATGTAAACGGCGAGTTTTTTCGCGGCTCAACAAGAGGCGACGGCGTCACGGGAGAGGACGTGACGGAGAATATCCGCGCGATTAAATCCGTGCCGAAGAAGCTTAGCAGCAGCTTGCCCTTCATTGAGGTGAGGGGCGAGGTGTATATGTCTGAAGAGAGCTTCAGGCTTTTATGTGAGAGGCAGGAGATTCTGGAGGAAAAACCATTCAAGAACCCGCGAAACGCAGCGGCAGGCTCACTCAGGCAGAAAGATGCGAGAATCACGGCCTCGCGCGGGCTGAGCATCTTCGTCTTCAACGTGCAGAGGATAGAGGGTGAAACCTTAGCTTTCCACGATGAGTCACTTGAAAGAATGAAGGAACTCGGCTTCGCCGTGCCGTTTTACAGCAAAACAAGCGACATCGAAGAGATTATCAATTACATACATGAAATAGGCGATAAACGGGGTGAATATGATTTCCCGATAGACGGCGCGGTTGTGAAGGTCAACAGTTTTGCCGAGAGGGAGGAGCTCGGCAGCACGGCGAAGTTCCCGCGTTGGGCGGAGGCGTATAAGTATCCCCCCGAGGAAAAGCAAACGAGGCTCAGCGATATTGAGATAAACGTCGGCAGAACCGGCGTGCTCACGCCCACAGGTGTGTTTGAGCCCGTAACGCTGGCCGGCACTACGGTAAGCCGTGCCACTTTGCACAATCAGGCGTTCATAGATGAGCGAGACATACGAATCGGCTCAACGGTGATTCTCCGCAAGGCAGGCGAGATAATCCCCGAGGTAGTTTCGGTCGTCTCAAATCCGCCGGACAGCATTAAATATGAGATCCCGTCGCGCTGCCCGTCCTGCGGCGAGATGACGGTTAAGCTTGAAGGCGAGGCCGCGGTGCGCTGCACTAATCCCTCTTGTCCCGCACAGCTCATGCGCAGCCTCGTGCATTTCGCCTCTCGTGATGCCATGGACATCGAGGGCATGGGGCCGATGATAATAGAGCAGCTCGTTACCGCCGGGCTCATAAAGTCACCTGCCGACATATACACGCTCGACAGAGAAAAGCTCATCGCGCTTGACAGATTCGCCGGAAAAAGCGCGGACAATCTCATTGCGGCGGTTGAGAAATCAAAATCTGCGGAGCTTTACAGGCTCATCTTCGCCCTCGGTATTCCGCATATCGGCGCAAGAATGGCAAAGCTACTGACAGAGCGTTTTGCGAGCATGGACGCCGTGATGAATGCCGGAGAAGAGGAAATCGGCGCGATAGACGGCTTCGGCGGAGTAATGGCCAAGGAGATTGTCGCGTTCTTTGACAGGGAAAGCACTAAACAGCTGATTGAGGAATTCAGGAGCCATGACCTCAACATGGAGGCCGAAGAGGTGATAAGAGGCAGCAAGCTTGAAGGCCTGACGTTCGTTCTCACAGGCACTCTGCCCATGATGGATAGGGCGACGGCCGGCGAAATGATCGAAAAAGAGGGCGGCAAGGTGAAAAGCTCCGTCTCGAAGAAGACGAGCTATGTTCTTGCGGGAGAAGAAGCGGGCAGCAAGCTTCAAAAGGCTGAAAGCCTTGGCGTGCCTGTGATAAGCGAAGAAGATTTAATTAAAATGATTGGCGGAGCGGATGAATGAAAATCAAATTTGCAGAGCTTTATATGAATGAAGAAAAAATGCAGCGCGAGAGGTACGAAGCGCTCCGTGCGGGATTTATAAATCAGTTCGGCGGCGATGTAAATATCGAATTCTTCAGTGCGCCGGGCAGAACGGAAATAGGCGGCAACCACACTGATCATAACCACGGGCATGTGCTTGCCGCGGCGGTGGATTTGGATATTATAGCGGCGGCGCGAAAGACGGCAGACGGCTCGGTGGTGCTGAAATCTGCGGAGTACACGAAAATTGATAAATTGAACATATCTGACCTCGATATAAAGGAGGCCGAGACGGGTAAATCTATCTCTCTTATAAGAGGTATTCTCGCGAGATGTAAGAGCCTGGGTTACAATATCGGCGGCTTTGAGGCCTTCACGATGACGAACGTCCTCAAGGGCTCGGGGCTTTCAAGCTCTGCCGCATTTGAGGTTGCTGTGGTGGCAATAATAAGCCATTTGTATAATGAAGGGGGAATCAACCCCGTCGAGGCGGCAATAATTTCGCAATATGCCGAAAACGAGTATTTCGGCAAGCCGAGCGGGCTTATGGACCAGATGGCAAGCAGCGTCGGCGGCGTGACCTCAATAGATTTCGCTGACCCGCTGACCCCTGTAATCAAGAGCATCGCTTTTGATTTGAATAAATATGGCTATGCTATGTGTATAACCGATACCGGCGGCAATCACGCCGAGCTCACAGACGAATACGCCGCTATCACGCGTGAAATGAGTGCTGTTTCGGCATTTTTCGGTAAAGCCTATCTGCGCGGTGTGGATAAAGCAGATTTCTATGCCGCTATACCAAGGTTGAGGGAATCTGCAGGCGATCGCGCGGTTCTGCGTGCAATGCACTTTTTCGATGACGATGAAATCGCAGTGAAAGAAGCGAAAGCACTTGAAAACGGAGATTTCAGCGAGTTTCTTTCTCTCGTAAATCAATCGGGAGAATCCTCACTCGCAAGACTGCAAAACGTTTTTTCCGTGAAGAGTGTCAGAGAGCAGGGAATATCCCTCGGCATTGCGCTCTCTAAGAAGCTTTTGGGAAAATCCGGCGCCTGCCGAGTGCATGGCGGCGGGTTTGCGGGAACAATGCAGGCCTTCGTGCCCAAGGAGTTGCTTTCTGAATTTATAGAGAAAATGGAGGCCGTCTTCGGCGAGAACTCTTGCTATGTGCTTTCATTCAGAGGTGTGGGCGGCACTAAGGTGGAATTGCAATAAGCGCTGTTTTATGCTATAATTTATTGTTAATTCGTTTATTAAGGAGTGTGATTTCTTATAAATTCATCAGCTCAAATTGAGCTTTCAAAGCAAAGCCTTTTTTCGGGAGATGTGGCGGAGATAATGCAGGTGCGCAAGATGGGCGAAGTGCCGCTTGCTTATGTCCGAACCTACGGCTGCCAGCAAAACGTTGCTGACAGCGAAAAGATTAAGGGTATCCTTGCGCAAATGGGCTTCGGCTTCACCGAAGATGAATTTAAGGCAGATTTCATCCTCTTCAATACCTGTGCTATCCGTGAGCATGCCGAGGACAGAGTATACGGCAACATCGGCGCGCTGAAAAATGTGAAGCGCAAGAATCCGTCCGTCATAATAGCTGTCTGCGGCTGCATGATGGAGCAGGAGAGCGCGGCGGAGAGGATAAGGAAGTCATTTTCGTTCGTGAACATCGTCTTCGGTCCGCATGTCATATACAGGCTGCCAGAAATGCTTTACACCGCATTCATCGAATCAAAGCGTGTGTTCATACGCGGCGAAGCGCAGAAGGAAATCATTGAGGGCCTGCCCGTCAGGCGTGACGGCAAAACCCACGCGTGGGTGACCGTTATGTACGGCTGCGATAATTTCTGCACATACTGCATCGTGCCGTATGTCAGAGGCAGAGAGAAAAGCCGCCGCCCTGATGAGATATATGCCGAATTCAAGAGTCTTGTCGATGAGGGTTATAAGGAAATCACGTTGCTCGGGCAAAACGTGAATTCATACGGAAAAGGTCTTGATGAAAGCATCAATTTCGCC
>DBCZ01000016.1:231-356 GCA_002293315.1 Ruminococcaceae bacterium UBA945 | reverse complement strand
TCTCATCCGAAGGACGCGAGCAAAGAGCTTTTTGACGTTATGTCAGGTAGCAAGCATATTCCGCACCATATCCATCTACCGGTGCAGTCCGGTAACAGCAAAGTGCTTAAGGAGATGAACCGCGG
>DBCZ01000016.1:0-194 GCA_002293315.1 Ruminococcaceae bacterium UBA945 | reverse complement strand
ATCGTGGGCTTTCCCGGCGAGACATATGAGGAATTCAAAGACACGCTCTCTTTGATAAAAGAGGTGGAATACACGTCTCTCTTCACGTTTATTTTCTCGAAGAGAGAGGGCACAAAAGCCTATGATATGCCTGATTCCGTCAGCCCCGAGGAGAAATCGGAGTGGTTTGCTGAGCTTTTGAAAACGCAGGAGAG
>DBCZ01000064.1:20078-20386 GCA_002293315.1 Ruminococcaceae bacterium UBA945 | reverse complement strand
AAGCAGGCATGGGAGGCCGACGAGTATTTGCAAAACGCTATCGGCGAATTCAACCTCAAGCGCATGGCGATAAACGCAGAGGCGCAGAACGAAGAGCGCAACGAGGATAAGCTGCGGCAGCTCAATGAGGAACTGAAGGAAATATATGCAACGATAACCTCAAACGAAAACCTCAAGGTGTTTAATGAGGTGAAGCAAGAGGTTGATGAAATGGTGCAGAGAATCACGGGAATAATCACGCTTTGCGGAGACGGCTTCGACCCCGAAACGGCTGACTACACGCCGCCCTCATGCGGCGGAGATTGCTC
>DBCZ01000064.1:4057-20069 GCA_002293315.1 Ruminococcaceae bacterium UBA945 | reverse complement strand
GCATGGCGGATTTTTCCCCGATGATGAAACAGTATTTTCAAATTAAAGAAAAATATCCGAATACGATTGTGTTTTTTCGTCTGGGAGATTTCTACGAAATGTTCTATAACGACGCGAAAACTGTCTCAAAGGAGCTGGAGCTAACCCTGACGGGCAAGGAATGCGGGCAGGCGGAGCGCGCGCCCATGTGCGGCNNTATCACAGCGCAGACGCATATATAGCAAAGCTCGTCGAGCGCGGATATAAGGTGGCCATCTGTGAACAGACAGAAGACCCAAAGCTCGCGAGAGGCCTTGTAAAGCGCGATGTCATCAGGGTAATCACCGCGGGAACCGTCCTTGAAAGCAATATGCTTGACGAGAACAGTAACAACTATATTTGCTCGCTTTATTATGACGGCAGTGTAGTCGGTCTTTGCTTTGCAGATGTCTCAACAGGTGAGCTGAACTGCAATTCCGTCAAGGGAAAAAGCGAGGAAGAGCTTGAATATTCTCTTTTTAATGAGCTTTCGCGTTTCGGCCCGAGCGAAATTCTTTTAAACCCCAAAGCAATGGATTTTCCACGGCTTTCTTCTTTCATAAAAGACAGGCTCCGCGCCTCAGTTGAATGCCTCGGAGAAGAGGATTATAACGAGAAAATTTCCAATGACAATGTGCTGTCTCAATTCAAGGCGACCTCGCTTGACGCTATAGGCTTAGCGGATAAACGCGAGATAAGCCTTGCGCTCGGCGCACTCATAGCCTACCTCAAGCGCACGCAGATAACGGGACTTGAGCGCATATCAGGCTTTGTGTTTTCAGACGCCACAGTTATGCGCCTGGACTTAAACGCCCGCAGAAATTTAGAGCTCACCGAAACTCTGCGGAGCAAGGAGAGAAAAGGCTCGCTCTTATGGGTGCTGGATAAAACCAAAACTGCGATGGGCAAGCGCCTAATCAAGAACTGGGTAGAGCAGCCACTTCTGAATCCCGCGAAGATAACGAAGCGGCAGAACGCCGTGGAAGAGCTTTTCCTCAACCCGCAGCTCTTGGATGAAATAAGAGACAGCCTCTCCGAAATATATGACATGGAGAGAATCATGTCGCGCGTGATTTTCGGCTCTGCGAACGGCAGGGAGCTGCGCTCGCTCGCCGCCGCCGCGAAGAAGATCCCCGCGTTGAAGGAGCTTCTCGGCGGCACGGAAGCCACGCTGCTCACCGAGCTCAACGCTCAGATGGACATGCTCACAGATGTGACGCAGCTTATAGAAATGTCAATCGTCGATGACCCGCCGTTTACCATCAGAGAGGGTGGGATAATCAGGCAGGGCTATGATAAAGTTCTTGATGAAATCAGAAGTGACAGAGAGGGCGGGCAGCAGCTCATCGCGGGAATTGAGGCGGCGGAGCGTGAGAAAACCGGGATTCCCAAGCTAAAAATCGGATATAACCGTGTCTTCGGTTATTATATCGAGGTCACGAACACATATAAAGATAAAATCCCGGAGGAGTATATCCGCAAGCAAACCATAACCTCCGGCGAGAGGTTCATCACACAGGAATTGAAAGACATCGAGAACAGAATCCTCGGCGCGAACGACAAGGCAGTTGCGCTTGAGGGCAGGCTGTTTGAAGAGATAAGGCAGCAGGTTGCAAGGCAGCTTGATAGAATCCAAAAGACGGCTGAGGCCGTGGCGGTTCTTGACGTTATTGCTTCGTTCGCCGCTGTTTCGCGCAGTAACGACTACACGCGCCCGACAATCAACCTGAGCGGCAAGCTCTACATGAAAGACAGCCGCCATCCTGTTGTGGAGCGGCTTATTGACGGGATCTTTGTGCCGAATGATGTGAACATGGATATGAGCGATAACCGCGTCGCAATTATAACCGGACCGAACATGGCGGGAAAATCGACATATATGAGGCAGGCTGCACTTGTCACAATTATGGCGCAAATAGGTTGCTTCGTGCCGGCGATGGTCGCTGAAATCGGGATAGTAGACAGCATTTTCACACGCGTAGGCGCATCTGACGACCTCTCCGCGGGGCAATCCACATTTATGATTGAGATGACGGAGGTTGCCGACATTCTCAAAAACGCGACGAAGCTAAGCCTTCTCATTTTTGATGAAATAGGCAGGGGAACTTCCACGTTTGACGGCATGAGCATTGCTAAATCCGTGCTGGAATACGTTCAAAAGCAACTTGGCGCAAAGACGCTCTTCGCAACGCACTATCACGAGCTGACCTCAATCGAGCATGAGCTGCAAGGCGTGAAGAACTTCAATGTGGCGGTCAAGAAGCGCGGCGACGACATAACTTTTTTGCGGAAAATCATTCGCGGCGGCGCTGATGACAGCTACGGCATAGAGGTGGCAAAGCTCGCAGGAGTGCCGGATAAGGTGATAAGGCGTGCGAAAGAGGTTCTCACGGAGCTTGAAAGCGGCGAAATCGGCTTCCGTGTGGCAGGCCATAAAGAAGCTGAGAGCATTCAGCTGTCAATGGATTCGAGTGATTCCGAAGCTCTGCAAAAGCTCAGAAATGCCGACGTCAACGCACTTACCCCGATAGAATGTATGAACCTGCTTTTTGAAATCTCAAACTTATTGAAATAAATGAATCGGACTTTTCATGGGATAAAATGAATGCACGGGCAGAACGGGAATTGTCCATTGTACATTGTCAATTATCACTTGTCCTGAAAGGGGGCGCTATGGCCGGAATAAATGTGCTTGATAAGAGCATCGCGGAGCTTATTGCCGCGGGCGAGGTCGTCGAGCGCCCGTCCTCCGTAATCAAGGAGCTGGTCGAGAATTCAATAGATGCAGGCGCAAAGGTGATAACCGTAGAGATTAGAAACGGCGGAATCACTTTTATGCGCGTTACAGATAACGGCGCCGGAATTGAGCGCGAAGACGTACCAAAGGCTTTCCTGCGGCATGCAACGAGTAAGATAGCAAAAGCAGACGATTTAGACTCAATCTTCACCCTGGGCTTTCGCGGCGAGGCACTGGCCTCTATCTCGGCCGTGGCGAAGCTTGAGCTGCTGACGAAAACCAAGGCCGAGCGAATCGGTACGCGATATAGCTCTTCGGGTACAGATAATTCTGTGATAGAAGACGCAGGCTGCCCCGACGGCACGACCATTATCGTGCGCGATTTATTCTTCAACACGCCCGCCCGAATGAAGTTCCTAAAAAAGGATGTCACGGAGGGGAACGCGGTTGCCGGGATAATAGATAAGCTTGTGCTCTCTAACCCTGATATCTCCTTTCGCCTCATAAGAGACGGCAAGGAGGTGCTTCACTCGCCCGGCGATAATAAGCTTTCCTCTGCGATTTATTCCGTTTACGGCAAGGAGTTCACGGAAAACATGATACCCGTGGATTATTCTTATAATAATGTCAAGGTGCGCGGCTGTGTCTGCGTCCCTGCAGCAGCAAGGCCGAATAGAAGCATGCAGAATTTTTTCATAAATTCGCGTTATGTGAGAAGCAGAACCGCTGGTGCAGCGCTTGACGAGGCATACAAGGGCTCTGTGATGGCGGGGAAATTCGCCTCGTGCGTGCTGAATATCGAGCTCTCATTTGAGGCTGTTGATGTGAATGTTCACCCCGCGAAGCTGGAGGTGCGCTTCGTGAACGAGCGCCCGATTTTTGACGCAATCTATCACGGCGTGAAAACAGCCCTCGCAAAGGGCGATGTAACGAAGACGATGGCATTCAAAAAGCCGCCGGTTCTTCCATATGCCCCGGCTGAAAAAGCCGAGCAAATCGTGATAAAAGAGCAGCCCAAGGCAAGCCTTGCAAAAAGCGGCGCTCTCACAGATTCAGCTGTGAGAGAGGTGCGTCACAGACCGTCAGTTGATATGCCTGCAAGCATTCCGGCGAAAATAGATTTCATCCTAGATTCCCCGCCTGTGCCAATTGCTGAGGAGGCTCCTGAGCCAAGACTAGAGGTGAAATCAGCCGAAGAGAAGCTCGCGAGAATAATCGGGGAGGCATTTGACACATACATCATCATTGAATACGGCAAGGATTCACTCATGTTAATCGACAAGCATGCCGCGCACGAGCGCTTTTTATATGAGAAGCTGAAAGCCGAAGGAACGGGGCGTGAGGCGCAGAGCTTACTTCTGCCAGTCACCGTAACTCTGGATAAAAATGAACACTCCTCGGTGCTGTCAAATCTTTCCGTACTGCGCGAAGCAGGCTTTGAGACGGAGGATTTCGGCTCAGGTACGGTGCTTGTGCGCACGGCGCCAATGCTACTTGAAGGCACAGACGTAGCAGGGGCGATTATGGAAATCGCTGGCTATCTTGCTAATTTTAAGACCGACATCTCCACGGAGCATCTTGACTGGATATATCACAATGTGGCGTGCCGTGCGGCGGTGAAGGCAGGGAATAAATCCTCAAGAGAAGAGCTTGTTGCGCTCGCAAAAGAGCTTGAGGAGAATCCGGAAATCCGCTATTGCCCTCATGGCCGGCCGGTTTCTATGCTTATCAAGCGCAGTGATATTGAAAAGCAGTTCGGCAGGATATGAAGCTATGATAAAGATAATTGCAATCGTCGGGCCGACGGCCACCGGCAAAACAACGCTCTCAATAAAGCTTGCAAAGGCCCGGTGCGGCGAAATCGTATCATGTGATTCAATGCAGATATATAAGGGCTTGGATATAGGCACGGCAAAGCCGACTTCAGCTGAGCGCAACGACGTGCCGCACCACTTAATCGGCTTCCTCGATGTAGACAAAGATTTCTCCGTCGCAGACTACGTTTCGCTTGCAGAGCGTGAAATTGAAGAGATAGCGGCGCGGGGGAAGCTGCCGATACTAACAGGCGGCACAGGGCTATATGCCCGTTCGTTACTCGTCGGCTCGCGCTTTGAGGAAAACAGCCGCAGCGAAGAGATAAGAGCAAGGCTGGAAGAAGAGGTAAAAGAGCTTGGCAATGAGGCACTTCATGCAAGGCTTGCAAAGATAGACGCATTCTCATCAAAGCATATACATGCTAACAACACCAAGCGCCTGCTTCGCGCGCTCGAATACTTCGAGGTCACCGGTGAGCCGATTTCCTCACAGGCGGCGCGCACAAAGGCTGCCGAAAGCAAGTATACCTATAAGATGTTCTGCCTGACGTATAAAGACAGAGAAAAGCTCTATTCCCGCATAAACAAGCGCGTGGATTTGATGATAGACAAGGGGTTGATAGATGAAGCCCGGGCTTTCCATGATTTCCTCTCAAAGCACAAGATTTCCTCCACGGCCGCGCAAGCCATAGGCTATAAGGAGCTTTTTCCGTATTTTGAAAGCGAAATCACGCTTGATAAGGCAATCGAGAATATCAAGCAAGGCACAAGGAATTATGCAAAGCGGCAGCTGACATGGTTCAGAAAAGAAGAAAACATCGATTTCATTTGCGTTGACGAGTTCGCCGATGAAAATGAAATGAGCGAATTCTGTCTCGAAGAAGCGGATAAATTCTTAAAAGCGGAGTAAGTATGGAAAACGTGAAACTCAGAAGATTCCTCTCTATTTTTGTGGCGGCGCTGCTGCTCACTTACGTGGGCTATCAAGTCTATCTGCTCACGCGCGAGGATTTGGTCGTGGAGACGGCTGCATATGCCTCTGTTTCGGAGACTATCCAGACAGAAGCCTTTTCCGTGCGCAATGAGCAGCTCGTAACCGCCTCATATAGCGGCGTGATTGATTACACTGTCTCAGACGGAAGCCGTGTATCCACGGGCGGCGTAATTGCTGACATATATCAAAATGAGCGCGACGCCACTTTGAAGGCGCGCATTCAGCGCCTTGACAGCGAAATCGAGATGCTCAACGCGCTGGCTTATTCAGAAGAGCATTATCTCTCGAACCCCGAGCTTTTGAGTACGCAGATCTATTCATCGCTCGGCGGGATTTACACAGCTATAAATTCGGGTGATTTTTCTAATCTCTCTCTGAGGCGAGAGGAATTTCAGATGGCAATAAATCGCAAGAATATAATAACCGGCGACGAGAGCAAGGATGATTATATTGCGAGAATCGCAGAGCTTGAGGCAGAGAAAGCGGAGATTCAAAGCACAGCGGGCGGCAGAACCGATTACGTGGTTGCGCCCATGGCGGGATATTTCATCAGCACCGAGGACGGATATGAAAACTCCGTTGACTTCAAACGTGTGGCGGATATTCTCCCGGGGAAGGTAAGAGCGCTGCTGAGAGGTGAGGAGAAGCCGGCCGAGACGAGCACGGCAATCGGGAAGATTTGCACGGAATTCAACTGGTATCTCATCTGCGTGCTGAATAATGACGATGTCCTGCGCCTCGAAAATGTCACAAACGTGAATATCGAAATTCCCTTCGCGACGACTGAAAAGATTCCGGCGGAGATAATTGCCAAAAACAAGGACGACGAAACGGGTGAAATCGCGGTGGTTTTCCGTTGCAGTAACATGGATTCAGATATAGCAAAGGTTCGGCGCGAGCCGATTAAAATTGAGGTGCAAACATATTCCGGCGTGCTTGTAAACGAGAAGGCAATTCGCTTCAACGATATCGAGAAAGAATATGAGCTTGAAGACGGCACAACACAAACGGTTCTGCATGAGAACGTTAAGGGCGTGTACGTGAAAAGCGGCAGCCAGATGAAGTTCGTTCAGATTTTCACCGAGCGGACGATAAACGGCTATGCGATATGTAAAACTGAGCTGAGCGAAGAGCAGCAAGGCTTGCTTGTGACAGATGAAACAATTCATCTCTATGACGAAGTGATTATGGAAGGTGTTGACCTCTATGACGGAAAATTCATTTACTGACAGATTCAGAGATTTTGATGAAAACTATAAGCACATCAAAGAAAAAATCGCGTTGGCTGCGGAGAAAGCAGGCGGAAAGCCTGAAGAGATAAGGCTGCTTGCCGCGACGAAGACTGTGCCTGTGGAAGTGATAAATCATGCGATAGACAGCGGAGTTTCGCTTGTCGGCGAAAACCGTGTGCAGGAATTTATGGATAAATGCGAAGATCTGCATGAATGTGAGCGCCATTTTATCGGCAAGCTTCAAACCAATAAGGCTAAATACCTTATCGGCAGGGTTTCAATGATTGAATCGGTTGACAGCGTGAAGCTCGCCAAAGAGATTTCCCGCCATTCGGATACCTCGTGTGTGAAAACGGATATTTTAATCGAGGTGAACATCGGTAAAGAGGAGAACAAAGGCGGCATTAGACCCGAGGGGATTTTCGAGTTCATTGATGAAATCCGTCATTTTCCGTCGCTTAATGTCGTCGGTTTGATGGCAATTCCACCGATTTCAGATGATTTATCAGAACTTTCTGCATATTTTGATAAAATGAGGCAGTATTTTGTTGACATAAAGGCAAAAAAAATAGATAATATCTATATGAATGTCCTCTCGATGGGAATGTCAGATGATTTTGAGCTTGCAATTGAGCACGGCTCAAATCTGATAAGGCTCGGCACAGCGCTTTTCGGGAGAAGAAATTGAGCTTGTGAAAGGATACGCCATGGCAGGTTTTATAGATAAGCTTCAGAATATTTGGAATCCGCCTGATGACGAATATGAGGAATACGAAGACGAAGTGATTGAAGAGGCTCCGCGCAGCAGAAGAAGCTCATGGGGTTCTGATGACGAGCAGGACGCCGGCCGCAGGTCTGCTTCAGACAGGCAATCCTCCTTTTCAAGCTTCGGCTCACGTGGCAGGTTTGACGACACTTCATCGAATAAAATCGTCAATATCAATGCCAAGGCGCAGCTTCAGGTGGTCCTTTACAGGCCGGTTTCGTTCGGCGAGGAAACGAGAGTAATCGCTGACGAGCTTCTCAGCCGCCACACGGTGGTTCTCAATTTAGAGCACACAGACAGTGATGTTCAGCGCAGGATTGTAGATTTCCTCAGCGGCGTGGCATATGCAAACAACGGCAAGATAAAGAGAATCGCTTCAAGCACATTCATCATCACGCCATATAATGTCGATTTAACAGGCGACCAGGTTCTTGATGAGCTTGAGCACAGCGGGCTTTACTTCTAAATGGGCGCAGAATTATCCGAGGCGCTCAAGAGGCGGATTGAAGACAGCATTCTCATCTCTGAAAAACGCCCAAGGTTTCTGGGCTTCCTTGATGAAGCAGAAGCAGATTCCGCAAGAGAATACCTTAAATTCAGAAAAGACGCGAGCTTCTCCTTTTGGGGTGGATATGAAAGTGCGGAGAGAAAGCTTCTGGGCTTCTTCCCGGAATATATGGAGACAGAAGAAGCAGATTTCCCGCTTTCCGCGATTACGCTCACATACAGAGCTGAAGACACGCTCAGTCACAGGGATTTTCTCGGTGCATTTATGAATTTGGGCATTGAACGCACGGTTATAGGCGATATTCTCTGCGGCGAAGGCAGAACCGTGGCATTCATCAAAACCGATATGCTTCCTTATTTCCTCGAAAACATAAGGAAAATCGGTAGAGTGGGCGTCACCATAAAAGAGGGCGCGGAATTACCTTTGCCTGACGGCAGGAGGTTTACCGAGGTAAAGGGAGTCATCGCTTCGAACAGGCTTGACAGCATTGTGGCACTGCTCGCGAAGACAAGCAGAGAGAAAGCTTCCTCGCTTATTAAATCAGGGCTTGTAATGCTTAATCACAAAGAAGAATTATCTCCGTCAAGCAAGGTTGAAATAGGCGATAAAATCTCGATTCGCTCACGCGGGAGATTCATCATAGATGATTTCGGGCGGCTGACAGGGAAGGGACGTTTACCCGTCATCTGCCGAAAATATATATAGGAGGTCCTGCATGCTTACACTTAAGGACATAAACGAAGCCAGTTTTGGGAAGTCAAATTTTTCCGGCTATAAGCCGGAGGACGTAGACGCTTTTCTTGATGAAATAGCTGATTCATATAAGCAGCTTATAGCTGAAAGAGAAGGCAACCAAAAGAGAGTTAACGACCTCACTGCAAAGAACAATGAGTTGCAGGAGAAGCTTACTGTGCTTGCAAAGAAGATTGACTCCTATAGAAAGGATGAAGATGGTATCAAAGATGCCATTCTCAGCGCTCAGCGCGTCGCCAAGGCGTCGCTGACCGAGGCAAATGAAAAGGTCGACGGTATAATCGCGCAGGCGCATAAGCGTGCAGAGGAGATTGTAGACGCCGCAAAGGGGAATGCCGAGAGAGAAGCCAAGGAATTCACGGAGCTTGCCGTTGTTAAGAGGCGTGAATTTGAGGAGATAAAGAAATCTGTCTCCGCGTTCAAAGCACAGCTTGTGGAGATGTATAAGCAGCACCTGGAGCATATCGACAATATCCCGAACCTCAAGCCCGTGCCGGAAGAGAAAAAAGCCGAGCCGGCAAAAGCGGAGCCGGAAGTAATGGAGATTTCGATATTGCCGCAGAAAAAAGAGAAGTCTGAGATAACTCCGCTTGACGAATCGGGCGATTTGGGCAAGAAGGTGAATTTCTCAGAGAATGTCGCCGAAGGGGAAAACGAGCAAATCGAGACTCCGTCAAGCCGAGGAACAGCCGATTATCACGCCTCTCGCTTTCGGGATTTGGAGTTCGGCGATAATATAGACGTGACGAGTCGAAAATAAGCGTAATAAAAGTGCAAACTGCTGTTTGCACTTTCTTTTAGCGCATAACGGAGGAAGCTATGCCTGCAATATGTCTCATAGTATCGGCTCTTTTAATAGGGCTTGATCAAGTTTTCAAATTTCTCGCCGTGAAACATCTCAGCCCAATCGGCGAAATGACAGTGATAGATAATTTTTTGAAGCTCACATATGTTGAGAACAGAGGCGCTGCGTTCGGGATTTTGCAAGACCATCGCTGGGTTTTTATCCTGATTACGATTCTCGCCACGCTAATATGTATAATCCTGCTCTTCGCATATAAAAAGCACAATTTCTTCTCCCGCACAGCACTGACGATGATAATCGCCGGAGGGGTGGGGAATTTGATTGACCGCATCGCGCTGGGATATGTAATAGACTTTGTCAATTTCACATTCTTCGGCTATGTGTTCAATCTTGCCGATGCCTGCGTCACTATCGGCGCGGTTTTTCTGATAATCGCGCTGCTGACAATCAAAAGGAAATCAAGACCTGCGCAGCGCCTGTCGGAGGGCGAGGAATGATGGAGCAGAGGGCTGTTTTCACGGCAAGCGAAGCCGGAACAAGAATAGACAGGCTCATTTCTGATGAAATTGGCTTGACGCGCTCAGCCGTGCAAAAGCTGATCGAAGACGGCCTCGTGAAGGTAAACGGCGAGAAGGTCTCAAAAAGCTCAAAGGTGCAGGCAGGCGATGAGGTAAGCGTGCTTATTCCCGCGCCGAAGGCTCTTGACGTCGAAGCCGAGGATATTGCACTGGATATTCCTTATGAAGACGATGATTTGCTTGTCGTGAACAAGCCAAAGACCATGGTCGTCCACCCTGCGCCTGGGAATTATTCCGGCACTCTGGTGAACGCCCTGATGTATCATTGCAAAGATTCGCTTTCAGGCATTAACGGCGTTTTGCGCCCGGGTATCGTGCATAGAATAGACAAGGACACCAGCGGGCTGCTCATCGTCGCCAAGAATGATTTCACCCACGTGAAGCTTGCGGAGCAAATCAAAGAGCATAGCGTCAAGCGTGAATACAGCGCCGTGGTATATGGCCGCCTTAATGAGCATGAAGGCACAATCAACGCGCCGATAGGGCGAAGCCCCAAGGACAGGAAAAAGATGGCAGTGCAGGTTTCGCCGTCGGCAAAGGAAGCAATCACGCATTTCGCCGTGCAAACTGAATACAGTGGGCTCAACATATATAATAACACCTTCAGTGAGATAATCGCGCGCCTCGAAACAGGCAGAACGCATCAAATTAGGGTGCACATGGCATATGTCGGTCATCCTGTGGCCGGCGATGCAGTTTACGGCCCGAAGAAAGCCATCACGTCGCTTGGCGGGCAGTGCCTGCACGCGGGGTTGATAGGGTTTATTCATCCGCGCACAGAAGAATACATGGAAATCAAGGCCAAAAAGCCGGATTACTTCATTAAATTCCTGAAATCCTTATCCGAGGCATGAAATGAAAAAAGAGAAGCAGATTGCGCTGTTGGCGGTGATAACGATACTTGCGTTTGTGGCGCTGATTGGCATGTATCTCTTTGACAGCGCGCGCATGAATTTCTATATCAATTCGCCGAGTAATTCTTCGGCAGAATCAACTCTTTCCGAAATGAATTCCGCTGAAAGCAGTGAACCGTCAAAGCAAATTGAGCCAATCAATATAAACGCCGCGCGGGATATTGATTTCATCGCGCTGCCCGGTATCGGCGAGGTGCTGGCCGAGCGAATAGTTGCATACAGAGACGAATACGGCGCTTTTGAAAGCATTGACGACCTGCTGAACGTAGACGGCATATATCAAAGCAAACTGGATAGTATAAGAGAATACATCATTCTTGAAT
The DNA here is from genome assembly GCA_002293315.1 of Ruminococcaceae bacterium UBA945. GTDB lineage: Bacteria > Bacillota > Clostridia > Oscillospirales > Acutalibacteraceae > Scatolibacter. The sequence goes on along the minus strand of DBCZ01000064.1, from coordinate 8,627 downwards.
AAACTCCCTCACATAATAGCATGTGAGGGAGTTTTCTATTCATCTGTATCAAATCTTATTCCCATCTTTTCACGTGCCGCCTCCATGAATTCACACACATCAATTGAGAGTGCGGTGCATTGCTCATAAAAGGCCTTGTTCGCTTCAAAATCAGTTATAAGCCGGTAAAAGGATTTCGCTTCATAGCCCATGAGCTTGAACTTCTCCTCATCGCCCAAAAGCTTTTCGGTTTTGCCGTCCTTATAGCGCAGGCTCATGTCTGCAAGGCGAGAGATTGAATCGACATACAACGTCCCCTCTGTGCCCTGAAACTCGCTGCCGGCATACGCCTGCCCGATTTTCGAATACACGATGTTTACAAGCAAATCAGGATATTTCATGAGTATCCCGCCGCTTGAGTCAGCTCCTGTTGGAAGAAGCTGTGCCCCGCCCAAGAATTCCTGAGGTTTACCGAAAAGATGAAGCACGGGGTAGATGCAGTAAACGCCCAAGTCCATCAGCGCGCCGGTTTCAAGCTTCGGGTTGAATATATTAGGTATCTCCGTGCCGGCGAGGTATGCGTCAAGCTTTGAAGAGCGCTGGCAGAAATCAATCTTTACAAGATTGAGGCAGCCGATTTTCTTGAGGCTTTCCTCAAGAAGTTCTCTCTGCGGCAGGTGCATATACATAATCGCTTCAAGAAAAATCACGCCCTTTTCACGTGCCAGCGCAATATTCTCCTTCAGCTTATCAGCCTGCGCTGAGAGCGGTTTTTCGCAGATGACGTGCTTTCCGTTTTCAATGAAAACCTTCGCCTGCTCCATGTGAAGATAATTAGGGCTGGCTATATAGACTGCATCAATTTTATCAGATTTCGCCATCTTGTCTATGTCTGTGAAGACGTATTCAGCGCCATGCTTTTTGGCATAATCGTCGCCGCGCTCCTTCGTTCTCGAGTATACAGCCGATAGCTGCCAAAGCCCGCTGTCTTTAGCGCCGTGTATGTATTCATCGGTAATCCAGCCCGAACCCACAACTCCAAAATTAAGCATATTTCACCCCTGCAAATGCCTCTCATTTTCTATTTCCGCAACATACCTTTTAATGTTAGCAAGGCCGATTTTCAGCGCCTCAACGGATTCCTCCAGCCCCTCGAACTCGATTGAAATCACATCGTCATAGCCGCAGGCCATGAGCTGCCTCAAGCAGTGCTTGACCGGCACATTTCCATGCCCCACGATAGTGCCGCGCAGGAAATTGCCGCCGCGGCTTCTGAAAGCCCCTTCGCCGGGGTCGCTGTCCAGATAGGATTTCACAATAAAATCCTTCACGTGAACATATCTTGAATAAGGCGCAACCCTCGTCACGGCAAGTGCCGGGTCTTCGTCCGCGCAGAGGAAGTTGCCTATGTCGCACAGAAGCGCGAAGTTCGGGTGATTCACCGCATCATAGAGCTTTTCCATACGCTGTGAATCCTGCGAGAAGAAGCCGTGGTTCTCCGTCATTATGAGGATTTTCTTCGGCATAGCATATTCCGCAATCTCCCTTGCGGCATCGGCCAAAGCGGGGAGGATGGTGTTGAAGCTTTTATATTCACGCGAATCTATAGCCAAGCCGCGCGTCATATCTATGCGCATTTTATCTACGCCCAGAACCTCCGCACAGTCCACAAGATGCTTCACGCGCTTTATTTCTGCTTCTGTGTTTCCTTCGCTGCCTGAGATGAAGTCGGAAGTTACCGCCAAAGCGGAAAGACACATACCTTGTGATTTTGCTTCGTTGCGCAGACTTGCGCACTTCTCAAACATTTCACCTTTTACACAATTCAAATTGACAAAATCCACCACCTCGGCAGCGTCAAAACCAAGTTCTTTTGTGATGCTGATGAGATTTTCCTCCTTGACAAGCCCGCGTTGCAGGCTGCCGTAAAAGCTGTATAAGCTTGCTCCAAATTTCATGATTCTCTCCGTTTTCTTTTTATTTTAATCTCCGAACGAAATTCCTATCTGTCTGGCCGCCTTGATTTCATCACAGCCTAAGTCCACATATTTCAGCTTGCCCGCAACCTCCTCAAGAGGCACAGGTGCGGTTTTCCCCCCGACTATTCCGACCATATTGCCAAAGTTTTTCTCCTTTATCATCTTTGCGGCAGCAGCGCCGAGCTTTGTGGTAAGCACTCTGTCAAAGGCGCAGGGGTCGCCGCCTCTTTGGAAATGCCCTGGCACGCACACGCGCACCTCGTTCTCAACCACGGCCGAAAGCTCTTTCTGAATGCGGTAAACAATCGAGGGATACGGGAAATTCTCTCTCGCCTTCTTGAGCTCTTTCTTTGTGAGCGCTGCCTCTTCTTTTGAGATAGCGCCCTCAGCGACGGCCAAGATTGAGAACTTCTTGCCGCTTTTCTCTCTTGCCTTAAGCGTCTGTGTAATCTTATTTATATCATAGGGGATTTCCGGCAGTAAGATGATATCTGCGCCGCCCGCCAGCCCGGCAAACAGAGTGAGCCAGCCCACCTTGTGACCCATGACCTCAACGATGAAAATCCTGCCGTGAGAGGTGGCCGTGGTGTGAATGCAGTCTATCACATTCGTCGCTATTTCCACGGCGCTGTGAAAGCCGAAGGTCACATCGGTTCCCCAGACGTCATTGTCAATCGTCTTCGGCAGATGAATGACGTTGAGCCCCTCTTCACGAAGCATATTGGCAGATTTCTGTGTGCCGTTTCCGCCTAAAACCACGAGGCAGTCAAGCTTCATCTTCTGATAATTCTCTTTCATGCTCTTTACCTTGTCGACGTTGCTTTCCTCATCTATGACGCGCATAAGCTTGAAGGGCTGCCGTGACGTGCCGAGAATCGTGCCTCCCTCTGTGAGGATGCCGGAGAAATCCGAGGGCTTCATCAGTTTGCTCTCGCCTGTGATAAGCCCTCTGTAGCCATCCTTGATGCCGTGAATCTCCACATTATCGCCAAACTCATGATAAAGCCCCTTGGCGACGCCTCTTATGGCAGAGTTCAGCCCTTGGCAGTCTCCGCCACTTGTAAGTATACCCACTCTTTTCATCAACAATACCTCCAAATTTATACTCACTGATTATCCGAGGAATGAATCGGAATCAGAGGTGTGCTTTTTTCAATCTTTTGCAAGTCATGAGAGCGCTTCATGGCCTCGCGGTAAAGCTCCTGCTGGCTGCTCAGCTTCGGCTTTCCTCTGCGGTTCACATTATGATATGAGCCGTCATTTTGCATTATGCGGGCGTTCGTGGTATCAGAAAGCAGAATCTCAAGAATGCTGTCCACGCGCTTCTTGATGCCCGCGTCCTCAATGGGGAAGACGAGCTCAATGCGCCTGTCGAGATTCCTCGGCATCCAGTCTGCGCTGCCCATATAGATTTTTGGGTCACCCGCGTTTTCAAACTTGAATATGCGGCTGTGCTCAAGAAGCTGCCCGACTATGCTCATCACGGTGATATTCTCGCTTATGCCCTCAATTCCCGGTATAAGGCAGCAGATTCCGCGCACGATGAGTTTTATCTCCACACCCGCCTGCGAGGCCTGATAGAGCAAATTGATTATCTCAAAATCAACAAGTGAATTGATTTTCACTGTTATCCCGGCAGGCAAGCCTTTCTTCGCGTTCTCCGTCTCGCCCTTAATCATATGCACGAAGAAATCTCTCATCCCGTGCGGCGCAACGATAAACCGGCTGTACTCCGGCGGGCGTGAATAACCCGTTATCACATTGAAGAGAGAAGAGGCGTCCACGCCGAACTCACTGTCGCAGGTGAAAAGCCCGAGGTCTGTGTATATTCTGGCGGTTGAATCGTTGTAATTGCCCGTGCCGAGGTGCAGATACCGCCTTATGCCGTCTTCTTCTTTGCGCACGATAAGCGCAATTTTGCAATGTGTTTTAAGCCCCTGCAAGCCATAGATTACATGGCAGCCAGCCTTTTCAAGCGTCTTTGCCCAGTTGAGATTATTCTCCTCGTCAAATCTGGCCTTCAGCTCTACGAGCACCGTTACCTGCTTGCCGTTTTCCGCCGCCTTGATAAGCGCGGCAATAATAGGCGAGTGACCGCTCACGCGGTAAAGCGTCTGCTTGATAGCCAGCACATTTTCATCTTCTGCGGCTTTCAGGATAAAATCCGTGACGCTGTCGAAGCTCTCATACGGGTGATGCACTAGCCTGTCCCGTTCCCTTATCGTTTCGAAAAGGTCGGCGGAGCCCATGAAATCCGCGGCGGGCACAGGTGAAATCGCGGGGAACTGATATTTCTCGAAGCCCTTATGTCCCGCGAATTTCGAGAGGAAGGTCAAATCAATCGGTCCGCTTATTTCATAGATTTCATGCTCTCTTATTTTCAGCATCTCGGTGAGGAACTTACGCATGCCTTTGTCGGCTCTTGAATCAATCTCAAGGCGCACGGGTCTTCCGCGGCGTCTCTTCTTTATTGATTTCTGTATCTCCTCAAGAAAATCCTCGGCTTCGTCGTCAATCTCCAAATCAGAGTTTCTTGTCAGCCTGAACATGCAATAGGATTTTATATCATGCAGCTCGAAAAGCTCCTCAAGCATCATGACGATAATCTCCTC
>DBCZ01000064.1:0-4051 GCA_002293315.1 Ruminococcaceae bacterium UBA945 | reverse complement strand
CGGCATTATCGAGGGAACCTGCACAACGGCGAAATTGTCTTCCTTGCTCTTCGGCTTTTCTTTATCACGAAGACGCACCGCGATATTGAGGCTCTTATTAGCCAGCATTGGGAACGGGCGGCTGGAATCCACCGCAAGAGGCGTGAGAACAGGGAAGAGGGTCTTTCGGAAATAGTTCGAGATGAAATCCGTCTGCCGCTCATTGAGTTCACCCGCAGAAAGAAAGTGAATATCCTCGCTTTTGAGAATAGGCATGATAGAGCGCGAAAAACAGGAATACTGCTTATCCATGAACTCATGCGTTTTGCTTTCGAGCCGCTCAAGCAACTCTATGGGTGTCAAGCCGGAGTCATCTTCCTTCAAATACCCGGAATTCACCTGAGCCTTCACTCCTGCAACGCGTACCATGAAGAATTCATCAAGATTAGAGGCAGTTATCGCAAGAAAGCGAAGCCTCTCCATAATCGGATTGTCCTTTCTAACGGCTTCTTCAAGTACACGGCCGTTAAACTCCAACCAGCTCAGCTCTCTGTTAATATAGGGAACAGCCATAATGCACCTCGTCAAATATTGTTTATAACAAGCTCAGGCGAAACACCGAAAACAGCCTTGAAGAAATCTGAATGTTCAGCGAAAGCCCATTTTTCAAGGCCTGTGCTTGATTTAGCCGTGGCACGGAGCGTCAGTGTATTATTCTTAAGGCTCACCTTTATGTTGCCGAGCTTTCTTTGGCGTGAGAGCCCCAGCGAAATGGAAAGCCTGAATATGGCGGCCAGCTTGGTAACTGTGAGCTGCTCCATTTGAGAAAGCCCGCGGTATTCGGGTATTTGCTCGAAAGGGTAGTAGCCGATTGAACTGCTCGCAACAAAGGCAATTTTAAGCATTTCGGCTTTTGTCATGCCGAAAGCGTCTATATTCTTTATGAAGTCAAAGATAGCCGCCGGAGTTTTTTCAAGATTGCACAGCGCGGGGCAGGCATAAAGAATAGAAGCTATCTCCAGTATCGCCTTATTTGATTTATCGAGCCCGTGAATTTTCCTCATGCTGTCAAATACTTTGCTCGCCGCATCATAGACGATTCCGGAATTATCAGGGTTATACCCGAACTTCTCGGCCATTCTCTTTGCACAGCTTATAGCGCTTGAGCGAACGAAGTCCATGAAATTGCTTTTTTCCTTGGGGAAGAGCAATTGCTTTGTTATGGCATCAGGGATAGTCGATGAGGGAGAGGCATAAACCGTTTTTATTTTGCAAAGGTTTATAATGCACATATAGATGAATAGTGCGCTGTGCAAAACAGAGGCGTCTTCCTCATGAATGTCAAACTTGACGGAAAGATTCTGCGGGGATTTATTCTTAATCGAGTCATAAAGCTCTTTAATTTTCGCGAAGTCTATCTCGGCTATGGCGGAAGCCTTGCTTATCTCCAGAAGCTCACAGATTTCCGGAAGCCTTGTTCCGCTCAATACCACTTGCTCCACATCATCACAAAGCGATAATGCCGAAAGAAGCGAGTTCACGAATTCCTCAACAATCATGAAATACTTCTCCTCATCGCGCTTTAAGCCCGAAAGCATGTCGTAAAGCTTTGAGGCCCCGATGTGAACCTCCTGCGATTGAATTATCTGCTCACCGTCGTACACCACCAGACCTATGCTGCCGTTCCCGACAAAAGCCAGCAAAGTTTTTCCTTTAACTGCGGCCTTTTTCAGCGCCTCAATCACTTCATTGAAAACATATGCCTTCTCCCGGTTGGTGTCAAGCACCTCAAGCGAAAGATTATTCTGCACACGTATCTGGTCGCTGACGAACGCGCTGTTCTTTGCTTCGCGCATAACTGAATAGGAGATAAGCCGCACCTTTCCCACGCCGTACATATCTATGGGCTCGCTGAATTTCGTGAGAATATCAAGCAGTGCCCGCATATTCTCAAAGCTGATGTTTCCGGTGTCATAGACGTCGTGGATAAGGCTGATGGGGTATTGCAGGCTTTCTAGAACGGAGATCTCATTTTTTTGAATCTGTGAAATGGTCATGCCGACGTAATTCGAGCTTATATCGATTACAGCAGATCTGTTCGGGCTCTTTTTCTTGTTCATATATACCACCATTCAAATTATTCGCCGTTTGCCATTAAATAATTATATCAGATGGAGGCTCAAAGTTAAAGTAAAATGTATGTGAAATCACAGGATTTAGACTTGATATTTCAAGCATCTTTGGTTATAATATGTAAGCCGATACGATAAGGCATTTTGGAGAGGTATTCTAATTGGTAAGGAGCCACATTGGAAATGTGGTGTGCCGCAAGGCATTGCGCGTTCGAGTCGCGTCCTCTCCGCCAGTCCGGCAAGGCCGGACAGAAAAGTGGACAGTTAAGGGTTGATAGTTTTCTATTGACTTTCATCTGTCTGTTTTCATTGCCGCATTTGACAACTCCAACTTTTCCTGCTAAACTTTATTTGTGATAACATAAACATATAGAGGTGAGGCTGTCCGGCATATTTGATATTGCATAATCGGCAATATGAGTTTGCGTGGAAATGATAGGTAAAGCATAATTGAACACGAGGTTGCGTATGCGGCCTTTTTTGGCGTGTGAATTATGGTTTTATCTTTCATTCCACTGTAATAGGCTTAAGTCATGAAGCTGTGGAATGATTCCGCAGCTTTTTATTTTGCGTTTGTGTTATCACAGAATAAATAATGAACAGGAGAGATATATGTTTACAAACTTGAAGGCTTTGATGTATAAGCCGAAACTTTATGAGAAGGGAACAATGGAACTTTGGACAGATGAACACATATCAAAAGGTATGCTTGAGGCGCATCTTAATCCCAATACAGATGCCGCAACTCGGAAACACATGACAGTTAAAAAAACAGTCAATTGGATAGCATCCGTTGCCTCACCGGAGAGATATCCTGTATTATTAGACTTGGGCTGCGGCCCGGGAGTTTATACAGAGGAATTCCATAAAGCAGGATATGTGGTTTCAGGAATGGATTTTTCTGCGCGCTCAATAGATTATGCAAAGAATTCCGCAGTGGAAAAAGGATTATCCATAAAGTACCATTGCCAGAATTATCTGACGCTTGATTTGGCTGAAGAATTTGATGTGATTACATTGATTTATTACGATTTCGGTGTGTTGTCAGCAGAGGAGAGGGCAGAGCTGCTTCAAAGAATACACAGAGCGCTTAAGCCGGGCGGAGTGCTGATATTTGATGTGCTCAAGCCGCATTCTTTTTCAGACGAAGAAAGCAGGAATTGGGAATATATGGAGGAAGGATTCTTCAGCCCAGAACCGCATTTCTTACTGAATTCATTTTTCAGATATGATAAAGAAAGCACTATTCTGCGGCAACACATTATTCTTAGCGAAAACAATGTGGAGTGCATAAATGTTTGGGAGCATATGTTTGCAAAAAGCGAACTTGAGAACGATTTGAAGAAAGGCGGCTTCTGCACATGCAGATTCTTCGGAAATATCGCAGGTGCTGACTACAGTGAAAACGGAAAAGAAATGTGCATTGTAGCACAGAAATAAGGAGGAAACTATGGAAATTTTTGATGCCATAAAGAACAGAAGGTCGATACGTAATTTTAAGGATACGCCCGTGCCGCAGGCAGTGATAGACGAAATGCTTGAGGCGGCAAGGCTTGCGCCGACGCCCGGCAACGCGCAGGGGAATGTAATCGGCGTGGTAAGAGACAAAGCCCTGAAAACGCAGCTGGCCGAGGCGGCGGGCGGGCAGATGTGGATTGCCACCGCGCCTGTAATCTTTGCGCTGTGCGGCGATATTTCATGGGACTTAAAAAACCAGCCCGAAGATGACTTTGGCCTCATAGTGAATTATTTGCGTTTCGGGAAAGAATTCGTAGAATACACAAATAACTGCCCCGACAGGAAAACGATGAACAAGCTGTTTGCCAACGGCGGGCCGTGTATGCCAGGGGAGCATATCTTTCTCACTGCGGTGGCATACGGCATGTCGGCGTGCTTTGTGGGGTATTTGGATACTGAGAAGGCTTCAGAAATACTTTGTT
>DBCZ01000011.1:4169-4337 GCA_002293315.1 Ruminococcaceae bacterium UBA945 | reverse complement strand
CTGCTGCTGGCCGCCGGAAAGCGATAACGCGGGCTTTTTAAGACGGTCTTTCACCTCATCCCAAATTGCCGCGCCCTTGAGGCTTTTCTCGACTATTTCATCTGTCACCGAGCGTTTTCTTATGCCGTGAATTCTCAGCCCGTATGCCACGTTGTCGTATATGCTCAT
>DBCZ01000011.1:0-4082 GCA_002293315.1 Ruminococcaceae bacterium UBA945 | reverse complement strand
TTCATGCGGTTCAGCGTTTTGAGGAACGTGCTTTTTCCGCAGCCGGAAGGGCCTATGAGCGCGGTGATTAGGTTTTCCTCAACATTTATCGCAACGTCTTTGAGCGCATGGTTCTTGCCGTAATAAAGATTCAATTCGCTTACGTCAATCTTATTTCTTTTCATTGGTTCCCTCACTGAGTTTTTGATTTATAAGCTTTACAGCGATGTTCAGAATAATCGCAATCGTAAGAAGCACAACCGCAATGGAAAAGCCGACCTCGTTCTCGCCTCTTGAATAGGCATATCTGTAAAGCTCTACCGAGAGCGTGGAGCCGGAGCTCATGATTTGCTCTATGAGATTGCCGCGCGGCATGTACATTGCACTGCCCCCCGCCACAAGCAGCAAGGCCGCGGATTCTCCGACGATTCTGCCTATCGCGAGGATAACCGCGGTGATTATGCCCCTTGAGGCGCTCGGCAGAAGAATTGTGCGAATCATATACCATTTCGTCGCGCCGATACCCATCGCGGCTTCTCTGTATGAATTCGGCACGGCCTTCAGCGCCTCTCCCGTCGTGCGGACAATCGTCGGCAGAACGATAAGCGTAAGTGTAAGCGCGCCTGAAAGCAGCGAAACCTTGAGGTTCAGGAAGGTGCAGAAGAAAACGTATCCGAACACGCCGAAGATGATTGACGGAATTCCCGAAAGCGTTTCGGTTGTGAATTCTATAATGCTGATAAGCCGCTTGTTCTTGGCATACTCGCCGATGTAAATCGCGCCGCCTACACCAACGGGGACGGCAATCAGAAGCGTTATGAGAATGATATAGAGCGTGTTGATTATGCTCGGGAGAATGCCGATGGTCTTCTCAATCGGGTTGGGCGCCGTCGTCAGAAATTCAAACGACATCATCGGGATACCCTGAATAAAAATATACACCACGAAAAACGCCACCATCGCAAAAACCGCCGCTGTGAAAAGAAAGATGAAAAAGTAAAGGATTTTATCCCCCGGGCGCTTGCGGCGCTCATTTATGCTTTTTACCTTCAAGGAATTCAGTGTCATGATTTATCGCCTCCTTTTTTGAGGATTGCGCTCAGCACAACGTTGATAATCATGATGAAGACGAACAGCACAAGCCCAATGCCGTATAGTGCTTCGCGGTGAATGCCGGAGGAATATGCCCATTCCAGCGATATGCCCACCGTCAGAAGGCGCACGGGCCCGAAAAGCTCCGGCATGACAGCGGCGTTGCCCGCCACCATCATAACCGCCATCGTTTCGCCGATTGCCCGCCCAACGCCTAGGACGATTCCCGCTGTTATGCCGTTTTTCGCCGCCGGGATTATCACCTTGAATATGCTCTGGATTTTCGACGAGCCGAGGGCGAGCGAGGCGTCATTATAGGCGGGCGGCACGGCCTTAATCGCCGCCACGGAGACGCTGATAATCGTAGGAAGAATCATGATGACAAGCACGATAGCCGCCGCGGCAAGCGAACCGCTCTGCGGCAGGTTCATAGCCTTCTGGATTTCAAAAATCCCCGGTGCGATGAGAATTGCGCCTAAAAGACCGTAGACCACCGAGGGAATTGATGCCAGCAGCTCAATCACGAAGAGAAAGGCCTCGCCGGATTTTTTGCCCGCCATATGTGTCAGGAAAATTGCCGCCGCAAGCCCGACCGGCACGGCGATCAAAACCGCCACACCCGTCGCCACGATGGACGAGAGAATCATCGGGAGAATGCCGAAAGCTCCCTGCTCCGGATTCCAGACATCGCTGAAAAGGAACTCCGCAACGCCGATTTTTGCAATCGCCGGACCGCCGGAAAATATCATATACAGCGAGATGAACGCGACGGTTATCACCGCCGTCAGGCCGCACACGATGAAGATGATGTGCATCACGCGCTCGACTGTGGATTTCGTCTTTGCACTGTGCAGAATAGAGGTGTTATCCAAAAACTTCACGCCTTTCAGAGAGAATAGTTGCTTTCCTTAATCGGGCAAAAGGTGAGAGATTGCTCCCTCACCCCGCCTGTTTCAACAATATTTCAGTTAATCGGAAGAAGCACGTTGTCCGCTACTATCTGCTGGCCCTCTGCGCCAAGAACGAAATCTACGAACGCCTGAGCCGCCGGCGTGAGCTCTGTGCCCTCCGCCGTGAGAAGATAGAATTCTCTCTTGAGCGTGTATGTGCTGTCTTTAAGCGACGCCTCGCTGATGTCCACGCCCTCGAATTGAACCGCCTTTACGGCTGTTGGGTCCACGTCCGAGAAGGACATATATCCTATGGCCGCGCTGTTCTGCGAAACGGTCGTCTGCACCGCGCCGGTGCTGTCGCATGTTGTGGCTTCGGCGACGATAGCCGTTGTGGGGTCATCCTCGACTTCAAGGCCGATAAGCTCGGCGATTGCGCCTCTTGTGCCGGAGCTGGCTTCTCTCGTCACCACCGTGATGAGCTCGTCGTTTCCGCCCACCTCGCTCCAGTTTGTGATTGCGCCGGTGTAAATGCCCTTGATTTGCTCTGCCGTGAGGTTAGACACGGGGTTATCAGGGTGAACGATTACTGCGATGCCGTCGATGGCGTAGGGCATGGCGGTGAGACCGTCCTCTGAGCCGTCTGTCTTGAGCTCGCGGCTGGAATGACCGATTTCATACATGCCGCTGATTGTGTTCTTGATTCCGTCGCCCGAGCCGTTCATTTCATAATTGATTGTGACCTCTCTGTTGATGTCCTGGAACTGATAGATAAGAGCTGTCATAACCTTCTCAACTGACGTCGAGCCGCCTGTCTTGACTGTGCCGGAGAGTGCGGCATCTGGTTCGGGAGTGGCCTCCGTTGCGGGGGCCTCGCTTGAGCTTGCGGGCGCTGTTGTGCAGGCGCTCATCAGGCCAAGCATCAAAATAAGAGACAGAATAATTGCGATTGATTTTTTCATTTCGTTAACTCCTTTGTTTTTACTTACATAACGATTATAAAGGAGCGCGGAAAATCGGGTAATCAAAATAAACTGGATTTTGTGTGAAATCCGTGTGAAGCAACTACATATAGTAAAGCAGGCAGAGAAAAACCCCCGAGACATCTCGGGGGTTAAAAATGCTAAGCTCAGTCGATATTCTCCTTCAGCCATGTGCAGTCATCAAGCAGGCACTTATCGTGCTCATCATAGAATCCCTCGCGCTCGACAACCCAGAAAGCCTCAAAATCCTGCTCATCAAGAGCCTTTTTGATTTCCTTCCAGTCCATGTTCGATTCCGGCGCGCCGATTTTGCACTGCACGTCAAAGCGGCTTGAGTTTGCCTTTCTGTTCTCTTCAAAGCCTGCGAGAATCTTCTCGCGCTCTTCAAGAGGAAGCTCCTTCACGTTTGCAAACGCGGCAGACGCTCTTTGCGCCCCGCTGTGGCGCGATTCGGGCAGCCCACCCGGTCCCTGCACCCTGCTGTTCTCCTTGACGTGAATGGAGACGATGCGGTTTCTGTATTTTCTGATGAAGTAAGGCGGATACATGCCGCCGTTCTGCGCCCAGCCGCAATCCAGCTGCGAGAAGAACTTTGTGCCGTTATCCAGCAAATGCTCAAGAAGAGATTTGCCCTCGTCGAAATAGAACTCCTGGCTGTGGTTATGGTAGCCTACCTTGATTCCGTAAGGCTCTGCCATTTCTGCCATGGCTTCAAGCTGCTGCGCCACTTCAATGGCCTCGGCCTTATTGCAGAACGGCGTGCCCGCCCACACGACGGCTTTTCCGCCGATGGCCGCAAGCTTTTTCACGATTTCCTCAGTCGGCTCTGCGTGAACCGAGGTGACCTCAAGGCCTGTCTCGGCAAGCCACTTTTTGATGTCTTCAACATCATTATCGAGGTCTACGGGCAGAAGCTCAACGCATGAAAAGCCCAAGTCCTTGATGGTCTGAAACTTCTCGCGAAGCGTCGGGCCTAGCCCGAGATAGCTGGCGATACCGCCGAATGAATATGTGCCGATTCCTACTTTCATAATAGCATCCTCCCAAAAATAGTATGGATTATAGTATAGCCGTATGCTTGAATTATAGCGAGTTTGTCAGGGGAAGTCAATGACCTCATCTCCCTAAAACCCAAACC
>DBCZ01000019.1:21969-24244 GCA_002293315.1 Ruminococcaceae bacterium UBA945 | reverse complement strand
AGGAGAGCGTGGATTGAAATTGTAGCAGATGCCGAAGAAGTAAGCTACAGTGTGTCGCTCTCCGTGAGGAGAGCGTGGATTGAAATTGTCATCTACCCCGATTAGTGCTCGGGAATTTGGTCGCTCTCCGTGAGGAGAGCGTGGATTGAAATGTCCGTGATTGTCTCCGGTCCGGGAGCCTTAACGAGTCGCTCTCCGTGAGGAGAGCGTGGATTGAAATTGCGACGATGATTTCGAGCGAACCTCCACTAAATGTCGCTCTCCTCACGGAGAGCGACGGCTTGCCATTTATCCTTCAACAATCTCAATCCCGGCGCACACCTCAACAGAATCAAGAAGTTTGCCCATATCAGCATACATATCATGATACGCCATATTGCTTTCAGGGTCACTGATATTCCAGCGAATATCAGAGGTAAATACTGCAAGTATAGCATATTCTTTCTCATCGAATCTTACTGTTTTGATTACTGTCTGCGTCATCGGCCAATAAGGCGCAAGCGAGGTGTCCTGCAAATAAAAGTATAGCAGCCGCCCGTCTAAATACTTATATCTTGCATATGTCAGCGGTTCGTGGAAGGAAAGTGCCGTCGGTCTTGTGCGGTCATGCTCCTCTATCAGTATTACGTCTCGCCAGCTCTCCGGCAGCGTGAAATTGAAAATATCGCGGCCATTCATCTCGTATGTCAATTTAAGGTCTGATGGGATTTCAATCGGCGGCGAAAATCCGCGCCACCAAATTTCCACCTGCTTATCTGCATCGGGGGTCAAATCGACGGCGTTCAAGCATATCTCAAAAATATATCCTTTAGTTATATATTCAATCGTCGGAAGTCTCGTTTCGAGGTTTTCCCCAAGGTAAGCCGAGCCTCCCAGAATATTGAAGACCTCCCCCAATGTCTTACCGATAAGCTCGGGAAAAACTGACGACAGCGGCGCAGTTATGTGTCTTGGATACTCCGGTCCCATGCCTTGCTCTCCTTCAACAAAATACGCCTGTATATCCGGGTATTTCGCAAACCCTTCATACATGAGTGTGCCATATATATCTGCGACAGGAGTCAGCGTTTGCCCCTCGGTGAGCTGATTAAACGTAAGGCTGAGTGCGTTTAAGAAGTCATTTGAGGGGTCATCGGGTTCGGATTTCGCCGGAACTATAGCTTTCTTCGTGAGCACAGGAAATGCCTTTTGGAACATCTCCGCCGCATGAGAACGCAGTGCCTTCCCTTTTGGGGCTAATTTATTGCCGCCCGTGCCGGAGATAATTCCCTTGGAGACCGCCCACGCAAACGGTATTCGGGCATAGGCAGCTATTTCTCCTTTATCGGAATAGCCGTCCAGCATGCTCATATCCGCAGAGGTGACTTCTCCCGTCATCACTGCATAATTAAACAGCATTTTCACCATTTCTTCGCGGCTGATTTCATCCGCAGGGAAGAATTTCCCGTCTTCCTTTCCCGTGACGATTTTATTCCTTGCCGCCCACTGCACCGCAGGGAAATACCACGCCTTGGTTGGCACATCCATGAAAAGCGAGTTTTCTCCCGCTTTCGGCTCTTCATAATTTATCGTTTGATTTGCAAGCACTTGCACAAACATCGCGCGGGTCATCGTCCCGTTAGGCGCAAAGGTAGTGGGCGTCATTCCGTCGAACAAGCCTTCATCTTTCACGAACTGCACAGCCTCATAGAACCAGTCATCCGGGCTCACGTCGGTGAAGCCGTTCTCAGCGGCTCTTGCCGGCTGTGGCATTGCCAAAAGAATTGCGGCCACAATGATGCAAATAATACTCTTTTTCATGATTTGCTCCTTTTTCTTTAGTGTTTTCCTATACTGAATATTGCGTTGTGAGAGCGGCAGAAAAATCATTTTCCGCTTGACGCTTTCACAATAATTGGCTATTATGTTTTTATATTCAACAATCGTTCCATGCGCACTTTGCTGCGCATCTAATCCCCAATAGGAGAACACCATGAAAAATGTTATCAAAGATTTCTTGCCGCTTTAGTTTGCCTTTCGCTTCTGTTCATTTTTTGCTCCTGCCAAAATGAACAAGACGCAATTTACAGTAACGCCCTCGCAGAGCTAAGCAGTCTGGAAGAGCCCGAGAGCGCTGAAGNNGAGCTGGTGATAATGGCAGACGAGCGCATGGGCGAGCTGGCGTGGGGCTCGCGCATAGACGAGTTTAATACAATCCACTTATTTGGAACGCTTTTCTTACTGTGATAACAATACATCAGGTTGGTGCCAATGTCAACAATTTTACTATTGTTGC
>DBCZ01000019.1:12699-21951 GCA_002293315.1 Ruminococcaceae bacterium UBA945 | reverse complement strand
GGGGAGAGCCTAGGCTCTCCCCTTTTTATATTGAAAATTACCCTGCAAACCTCATTATCATCGTCGCGACCTCTGCACGTGTGGCGCTGCCTTTCGGGTCAAGCCTGCCGCTTTTTCCTGTGATGATTCCGTTGCCGACCGCCCACCTGATGGCCGTTTGCGCAGATTTGCCGACTTCTCCTGCATCGGGATATGCTGAAATATCCGCTGTTCCGCTCACATCGCCCTTTGAAGACGCATATCTATACAGCATTATTGTGATTTGCTCACGCGTTACGTTTTGCTCCGGACTGAATTTTCCCCCGCCTGTGCCGGCGACTATCCAGTTGTTCGACGCCCAATGCACAGCTTCGGTGTAATATGTCCCCGCAGGCACGTCAGTGAAGACCGAATTTCCCGAATCAGCCGGTTTTCCTGCAAGCCGCCACAGAACCGTTGCAAGCATGGCACGGCTCATTTTGCCGTTTGGAGAAAACTTTGTGTCGCTTGTTCCGCCGAACAGACCTTGCGCGTATACCCACTCAATCGCATTTTTGCCCCAGTGAGTGGCCACGTCTGTGAAGGGCAGGTCGTTTTCCGCCGCCCCTGCCGTCATCGGCAACGCGCCGACCACCATCACAAGGACCAAAACCAAGGCTGTAATCCTCTTTTTCATTAAATTCCTCCCAATCATTTAAGATATATATTCATGCAATATTATACAACTCCATATCCGTTTTTGCAATTATACTTGCTTCCGTTTTGAACATATCATAAATCAGATGTAAATATCACTGGGTTTTTATGCTACACTTCCTACCGCGCTTTTTCCTTTCTATATGCAAGAAACCGCCAAAAGATTGCGCCGAGAATCAGGAGGGAAATTATGCCGATGATGTAAATCGTGGGGTAGCCGCTTCCGGTGGCGACCGCGCCCAGCGCCACTGAGCCGAACCCGAAGCCGATGTCCCAGAAGAAATAGAAGGTGGCGTTTGCTGCGCCCTTTCGCGCGGCCGAGGCGCGTGACAGCGCCAATGAATTGAGCATAGGCTGAATTGAGGAGTAGCCGATTGCAAAAGCGAACGCCGCTGCGCCGATAAAGAAAGCATTCTGCGCGAAGAGGAACAGCACGAGCGAAACCTCAAAGAAAACGAGACCCACAGCAAACACCTTGTTGCGGAAGATTTCCCTTGAGAATCTGCCAAGGACTGGTCGCAGAAGAAGCGTCACGAGCCCGTGTATAATAAAGAAAAAGCCGATGTTCTCAATGCCGATGGTCTTTCCGAAGCTCGCCACGAAGCCGAAGATGCTGCTCTGCGCCAGCCCGAAGAAAATCATGCCGAGGCTCGGCAGCAACGCGGGTTTTTCAATCAGTCTGCCTATGCCGCGGGGCTTCTCGGCGGCTTCGTCCACCGGCCTTGACGGCGGGGCGTGCTTCTCATATTTTATCTGCAATGAGACGATAAACGCCGCGATAAGCCCCGCGCCCGTGATGACATAAAGCCACATATATCCTATGCTTTCCGCGAGGAAAATGCCCAGCGTGGGGGCAACCAGCCCGCCGAAAATCTGCGCGACTGTTATCGTAAACAGCGCATTTAAGAGCTTCTCCGGGGCAATGTCTGAAAGAATCGCGCCTATCGAGGAGGTCACGCAGCATATTCCCACGCCGCTCAAGGCCTTGAAGGCCATCACCGCGTATTTGTTCGGCACGAGGATATACCCCACTGTGGCGGCGATATAGAAAAGGATGCCCAGCAGATAGATTGGTCTGCGGCCTATTTTATCCAAAAAATGCCCTGCCAACACCCTGAAAAACAGTGCGGCGATTGAGCCGATACCGGAAACTATCCCGACGTCCGCCGCCGAGCCGCCAAGCTCCAGGACATAGAGCGGCAGAGTGTTTGCCTGCATCCCGAAAAAGAACGCTATCACAACCGTTGAGATAATCAGAAGCTTGTAGTTCTTTTTATAAATCAGATAAGCTTTATCCATTTGCTAATTCCCCGTTATCGACAATTTTCGTCTTAATTATCTAAGTATATATGTTGAAGCTTACTTTAAGCAAGCTTTTTATTTTCAACCCTGAAAATGCTAATGTTTCCTTGACAAAAGGAATGTATAATGCTAACATGGTAACGTTAACACACAATTTGGAATTTAGCACTGTTTTATGCTATGATATGCTCCGTCACGATGTCGGCGATTCTGCTCCGGTCTATATCTATATTCAGAATGTACGATTCGACATCAAGCTTTTCTAGGGTATACAAATCTATGCGCTTTCTGTTCTCCCAAAACGCAATTTCTTCATCTGTGGGTGCGTGCTGGTCGCGGTTTTTCCTCGCTTCTCGCAAACAGCGCCCTACGTCTGCGGATAAAAGGTAAATAATTTTGAAATCAATTTGCCGAATAATGCTTAACAATTCGCTCAGATGGTTTATAATAGTGTCATCTGCCGCATTATATTCCCGTATTAAATCGTTAATCTGATGGTGAAAAAGCGTGCCGTCTAAAATATGAACTACTTCTTCTCTTTGCCGGCTTTCGGCGAAGCCCCGCCAACGCTGGAGATAGGTTTCGGAAAACTTCGAAAGAGGCATTGCCGGTGGATATGAGCCTTCAAACGGGTCAAGCGGATTATCTCTCTCGCCTTCCAAATAGCAGTGCGCATTATATCCCAGCCTTTTCAGATTATCACATATAAGCGTTGCCGCCGTGGTTTTTCCCACCCCCGACACACCCTCGATAAAAATAAGCTTGTTCATGTAAATCCTTTCGCTGTTTTTTATATTATGTCACTTACAAATGAGAAGGTCAAGCTTCATGCACTCTGCTATAATCTTATTCTTTAACTGCATTGTTAAGTATTCTTACACGTAAATAAAACAATTCTAAGGAGGAGCAAAATGTTATTCGGTACACAATTATTCGGCATTTCGAAAATCTTTAACTCAGACCCCGAGGGTACGCTTAAACGCCTTTCAGATGCAGGCTACAGCTTCATTGAGCCATGCGTCGCGTTTTCTGATTTGGGCGGCTTTGAGAAGCTTATCTGGACGCCGCAGAGCGCCGAGGAATACTCGCCGCTCCTCGCGAAGTATAATCTCTCCATTTCCTCCTGCCACATCTTCGCGGCGGACATTTTAGCCGAGACAGACGCGGTTATCGCCTTCGGCAAGAAATTCGGCGTATCGCAGTTCGTCATGAACTGCCCGCAGGAGATAACCCTCGAGACATACAGCGCTTATGCAGAGCTATGCTCAGCGGTTGCCGATAAGCTCTCCGCGGCAGGTATGGAGCTGCTTCTGCACAATAATTATCTTGAAATCAGCACAAAGCTCAAGGGCAAAACCGCCTATGAGTGGCTGATTGAAAAATGCGGCGGCAAGGTTGGCATGCAGCCTGACGTGGGCTGGGTGCAGTTCGGCGGCGTTGACCCCGAAGCCTTCCTGTGGCGGAATGCCGGGCATATCAGCTCAATTCACTATAAGGACGTCAAGGGCGATTGCACCGAAATGCCCGCCGATGAAAGCGGCATATGTCTCGGCAAAGGCAAGCTGGACGCCGAAGCCTGCTTCCAGTTCGCGCGCTATCAGGGAATAACCCAGCTTGTGGACCAAGACATGAGCGACGGCGATATTCTCAATGACCTCGCTGAAGCCGTCAAGCTATTAAAACACCTCGGGCAGAGCAGGGGCAATTCCACAAGCCATTTGAATATCCTCGATACCGAAAGCGGCGAAATTACCGAGCTTGCCGTGTTTGACGATGTAATCGAGGCGCCGAACGCTCTCAATGACGGTGACACTCTCATGTATAACTCAAACGGCGGAATCTGGAAATTCTCTATTTCAAAGAAAACCTGCGAGTGCATTGACACGGGTATCTGCGATAATTGCAATAATGACCACGTCCTCTCGCCGGATAACACCGAAATTGCCGTGAGCAATTCCTCGTTTGACGGCGGAAATTATACCTCCCTCATCTATATCCTCCCGATAAACGGCGGCACACCGAGACAGATTACCCCCACCGGCCCGAGCTATCTCCACGGCTGGTCGCCTGACGGCGAAGAGCTCGCATACTGTGCCTTCCGCATGGTAGACGGAAAAATGAGCGTTGACGTCTATTCAATCCCGGCGGCTGGCGGAGAAGAAAAGCGCCTGACGAGCGGCGAGGGCTTCAGTGACGGCCCGGAGTATTCTCCCGACGGCAGGCATATCTGGTTCAACAGCACGCGTTCCGGCCTTATGCAGGCATGGCGCATGAACCGCGACGGCTCCTCTCCCGAGCAGATGACAGATGACGAAAGCAACGCGTGGTTCCCGCATGTCTCGCCTGATGGGCAAAAGGTGGTGTACCTCACCTACCGCAAGGGTGATTTAGAGCCGCAGGAGCATCTGCCCAACATGCAGGTTGAGCTGTGGCTGATGGATTACGATGGCGGCAACAAGCGCAAGCTATTAAGCTTCCTCGGCGGGCAGGGCTCAATCAATGTCGCATCATGGCTGCCGGACAGCAGAAAACTCGCCTTCGTAAGCTATAACATAAAGCACAGTTAATAACAGTTGATAGTTGAGAATTGATCGTGCAGAGTTGTTGAGGCGCTTACGCCGCAGCGAACAGCGCATTATAAAAGGACAAAGCCACTCAAACACAGCGTGCTTTGTCCTTCATTTATTCAGTCAATTATTAACTGCGTTTTACAAGCGTCGCGGCGTATTCTCGCGCGCACTCATAGTCTTCATTTTCAATGAGATACGGCTTCGTCGGCATCACGGCATTTGGGTTCTTCGGGGCAAGCACCTTGTGCATTGTAATAACCTCACAGCTTCTCCTTGCTTCTGAAAAGCCCATCTTTTCAAAAAAACCTGCCGCTTCATCAGCTTTTATTGGAATGCGCGCATATATCTCCCGCTTGTTGCCGTATTCCATGATGTCTGTGATGAGGCTTATAAGCGCCGCACCCACGCCCCTATGCTGGTATTTGGGCTTCACATAAATTTGCAGCTCCGAGGTAAAAAGCGAGGATAAATCCAGCGGGATATTCTCATTTGCGGGGTATTCCGTCAAAAAGCAAAAGCCCGCGGGCGTGCTGTTTATCTCGCACATAATCCAGCCCGCACCGTAGGAGTATCTGTCAATCCGCTCAATCAGCGGCTGAAGCAGCGGCGAACTTTTCTCCATTGGAGAACAACCAGCCTCAACATACGGCGCGTATATTTTCAAGATGGCGGGTGCGTCCCACTCGTTTATCCTTCTGACGGCAACCTTTTCCATTTTTCTCCTTACGGCTTCGCTTCAAAGAGGGTATTGTCTTTATTCTCCGCATCAAAGCTCTGATTATACTGAAGCATTGCATATTTGTTTATGAGCTCGTTATACTCCTCAACCGGGGTTTCGCTCCCCTGTTTGTAGACATCGCCTGTTTTGTCTTTCATGCCTATTCCGGAAAAAACCGGGAATGTTTCTTCAAAGCCCGTGAGGAACTCCATATACGGCGAAATATTCATGCCTGCCGCGCGAAGCATTTTTCCCGCGAGATAGTTGAGGCTTATCTCGTCGCCCTCGGATTTTTCAAGAGGATAGTTCGCCCAAAGGAGATACGGCACCTGATAGCGGCGGATATTATCCTCCACAGAGATTTCCTCAATGCTGTCAATGCCCAGCGCAAGCTCCACAAAATCATCCTCAAGGCGCGGCCAGTGGTCGCCGAAAAAGAGAATCAGCACCGGATCTTTCACCTTTATGAAATAATCCATAAACTCCCTGAAGGCATCGTCTGATTTCTTGATGACACTCATAAATTGCTCAGTCTGCGGGAAATCCCCTTCATAGCCCTTTATCTTGCTCGTAATGGGGTAGCCCGGGTATTCATAGCCGCCATGATTTTGAATCGTCACGTCAAAGATGAACAGCGGCTTGTCTCCCTCGTGGTTCTCATATTCATATATGACCTGGTCGTAATTTGATTTATCGCTCACGAGGCTGCGCTCTGTCTCGCGCAGCACGTCGAAGATTCCGCTGTATACGAACTTATCAAACCCGAAATGCTCGTAAGCCGTGTCTCTGTTCCATGCGGTCTTGCTGCCCGGGTGAATCGCAACGGTGTCATAGCCGTAATCCTCCTCAAGAATGCTGACAACGGAGGTCTGCTCGTTCAGCACATGCTGCTGATACGGCTTGCTGCCCGTAGGCAAAAATGAGGTGGAATTCCCCGTGAGGAACTCATATTCCGAATTGCAAGTGTCTCCGCCTATTACAGAGGAGTACGCCGTGCCTGAAATCGTGCTGCTGCTCTCTATCAAAGAACGAATATAAGGCATATTATCGTTATCAAGCTCTATTCTTCCTTCGCCCACGCTCGCCAAATCAACGAAGGATTCATTCATCACCGCGATTATCGTCGGCGGCTTCAACGGGCTGCCCAAGGCCGCGGGCTCTTCTTCGGTGTCAAGCTGCGCCGCAATTTCACTCACCGCCTCTTTTGAATATCCCTCCGGCTTTTCCACCGCGAGGAATTGCATATTCCCTGTGAAATTCGCCGCCACACCGATGAGCTTGCCGCTCGTCTCCTGATCCCACGCCCACACCTCATAGCCCATTATGTTCATCAGGTTTACGGGGAAAATCAGTACAATCAAAACCGCGCATACAGCGGCGGACGCAAGGCGCTCAATTCTCTTTCTGAATTTTGCGACCTCCGTTCTCTTCGGCACAAGCGCGGCGATGATAAACCAGAACGCCGCCGCATAAATCACAGAAACCGCCATCGGGAACGTAACCATGAATTCGTATCCTCCCACGACGTCCATCGCCGTGCCGAGTGCGGATAAATCCCATGGGAGAACAGGCGTGCCGCGGAACTGTATTACATAGTAATTCGCGACGCCGAAGAAAATGATGGAGAAGAAAGAAGTAAGCAGCACAGCCGTGCTTATTTTCCGGAAAATCGTAAAGAAAAACGCCATGATTAGGAGATAGCAGAGGTAATTTATCGCCCATTTCGATATGTTAGACGCATTCTGAAGAGTGTAGGTATCGTTAATCCATTCCACCGCTATCATACACAAAAGCGGGTGCAGGAAAAAGGCGGTGAGCGTCACGCCGTTCTGTACAGTATCCGAGCAGCGGATTCGCAGCACCGAAAGCGCCGCCATAACCGCCAGCGGAATCGCACAAATAAGGACATTGTTGGTGACGAGCGGCTTTTCAACTTTCATTGATTCCATGTCATGGAACAGATACGGGCACACGACAAACAGAGCCACTGTTGCCGAAATCAGCAACAGCAGCTTAATCGCGCCGGGGATTCCAATGTGAAACGAAATTCCCAAGCGCTTGTCCTCTTCAAACCGCTTTGACCAGCTCTCCGCTTTTACGCGCTCGGATTTGTAATGTCTGCCTGCCATCTGAAGAAATCATCTTCCTTCGTTAGTTTTGTTTGTCATTATACCATGACAACGAAATCGCAATACAGAAATCTTTGATTTCGCTTTATTTCGTGAGGTTATTATACCAGTTTATCACGGCGTCCGCAATACGCTTGCTTGCCTTGCCGTCTCCGTATGGGTTTGCGGCTCTGCTCATGCGGGCATATTCGGCTTCGTCTGTCAGAAGCTCTTTGATGATTTCATAAATCTTCTCTTCATCTGTGCCCGCAAGCTTGAGCGTTCCCGCCGCGATGCCTTCGGGGCGCTCGGTGGTGTCTCTCAGCACCACTACGGGCTTGCCCAGAGACGGCGCCTCCTCCTGTATCCCCCCGCTGTCTGTGAGGATTATATATGAGCGCGCGAGGAGATTGTGAAACTCCACAACCTCAAGCGGGCTGATGAGCCTAACCTGCCCGTTTCCTGCGAAGATTTCGTCCGCGGCGGCCTTCACAAGCGGATTGAGATGCACCGGATATACGATTTTAATATCCGGGAACTCATCTGCGATTCTTTTTATCGCCCGGAACATTCTCCTCATTGGTTCGCCGAGGTTCTCTCTCCTGTGCGCCGTGAGGACGATGAGCCTTGAGCCCTCCGCCCATCTAAGAATATCGTCGGTGTAGTCATCTTTCACGGTGGTCTGCAGTGCGTCAATTGCGGTGTTTCCCGTCACGATTATGCTCTCGGGGTTCTTTCCCTCGCGCAGAAGATTTTGTTTTGAAAGCTCCGTCGGGGCGAAATTCAAATCCGCAATACAGCCAACGAACTGCCTGTTCGCCTCCTCCGGATACGGCGAATATTTATCATATGTGCGAAGCCCCGCCTCCACGTGCCCTATGGCCGTCTGGCAGTAAAACGCCGCAAGCGCTCCGGCAAACGTGGTGGTGGTGTCGCCATGCACGAGAACTATATCCGGCTTTTGCTCGTTGATTACGGCCTCAAGCCCCTTCAGCACACCGGCCGTGATGTCGGAAAGCGTCTGCCCCGGCTTCATGAGGTTAAGGTCTATATCCGGCTTGATGTCGAACGCTTCCAGCACCTGATCAAGCATTTGCCTGTGCTGTGCCGTGACGCAGACTATGCTTTCGAATTCTTCTCTGCTTCTAAGTTCCTTGACAAGCGGCGCCATCTTAATGCTTTCCGGCCTTGTGCCGAACACCGTCATAACCTTGATTTTTCCCATGCTTTCCTCCAAATTCTATGTGTATCTGATGAATTTGACGTTGTTCTCGTAAAACCTTTTTAGACGCGAGGGTTCTCTCGCAATTCGGTAAAGCCACTCTGTGTTGGTGCGGATAAAGAAATTCGGCGCACGTTTCTTGAAGCCGCTCAAGGTATCGAACGACCCGCCAACGCCGATGAACACACCTTTGTCAAAATCTCCGATATGCTTGTAAATCAGCCGCTCCTGTGCCGGCACACCCAGCGCAACCAAGATTAAATCCGGCTTTATGGCCTTTATCTCTTCAAAGATTTCGTCTTTGTCGCCGTCATAGCCGTTGTGATAATTGACGGTCATTTCGGGATAATCGGCCTTGAGCTTCTCCGCCAGCGCCGCCGCTATCTCCTCCTTCGCGCCGAGCAGATAGACGCTCATGGCGCCGCCTCCCGCGGCCGCAAGCAGCCGCTCGCACAAATCCACGCCCGTGATTCTCTCCTTGGCGGGATAGCCGTTTATTTGCAGCCCCCTCACCACGCTGATGCCGTCAGGCACTATAAGCACGCTTTCATCCAGAAGCAGCTTCTGCAAATCCCTTTCGCGCTCCGCCTTGATGAGGATTTCCGGGTTCGCCGTCACCACGAATTCTCTTCTGCCCTCTTTCATTGAGGAAATCAT